>NZ_DHYX01000051.1:26388-96695 GCF_002414285.1 Clostridium sp. UBA5119
TCATTAAAGGTTTTAGAAGATGTAGATAATTTTATAAGAGAAATACCTAAAGAAATTAAATTTATAGAATATTTATTTGCAGGTACTACTAATATAGTTTTATATAATCCAGATTATAAAATTAGCAATGAAGATACAGAGTTAAGTAAGGCTAAGAAGATATATGAAAAAAGTAAAATACTTTATTCAAACTTGTTAAATGAAGCTGAATATGCATTAAAATATATAAAAAATGAAAGAGAATCTATATGTAAAGGAGAAAATTATAGTGAATATTAAGGAATTTGCAGAAAATTTAGTAGAACTTATTAGTATAAACAATGAAGAAATAAGAAATAACGGAGGTAAAATAAATACTCAAGTATTTGAAAGTATACTTGAATATATACAAATATTCATGACAGAAGCTATAAATATAAATAGTAATTGTATTAATGTAGAAAAATTCAATGAAATTCTTAAAGAGATATTAGAAGCACTAAAAAACAATGATTTCATATTAATGAGTGATATGTTTGAATATGAGATTATACCAGAAATAAATAAAGTTATAGAACAATTAAGTTAATGAGGTGTATTAGATGGGTAAAAAGATATTAATAACAGGAGCAGACGGATTTATTGGAAGTCATCTTACTGAAACACTTTTAGAAGAAGGTTATGATATTAAGGCATTTACATATTATAATTCATTTAATTCATGGGGTTGGCTAGATACATTGTCTAAAGATAAATTAAAGGAAATTGAAGTATTTACGGGAGATATAAGAGATCCTAATGGGGTTAGAGAGGCTATGAAAGGAGTAGATGAAGTATTTCATCTTGCAGCTTTAATCGCAATTCCTTTTAGCTATCATTCACCAGATTCTTATGTTGATACTAATATAAAAGGAACTTTGAATGTATTACAAGCAGCAAGAGATTTAGAAACTGAGAGGATACTAGTGACTTCTACGTCAGAAGTTTATGGAACAGCTCAATATGTTCCTATAGACGAATTGCACCCATATCAAGGTCAATCTCCTTATTCAGCAACTAAGATAGGTGCAGATAGGTTAGCGGAATCTTTTTATAGAAGCTTTAATATGCCAATTTCTATTGTTAGACCATTTAATACATACGGTCCAAGACAATCAGCTAGAGCTGTTATTCCAACAATAATAACACAATTACTGTCTGGAGAAACTGAAATAAAATTAGGTTCTTTAACACCTACAAGAGACTTTAATTTTGTTAAGGATACAGCAAGAGGGTTTATAGAAATTGCTAAATCCGATAGAACCATAGGGGAAGAAATAAACATAGCTACTCAAGATGAAATATCCATAGGAAGACTGGCTGAGGAAATGATAAGACAAATAAATCCCAACGCCAAAATAGTATGTGATGACCAAAGATTAAGACCTGATAAAAGTGAAGTAAATAGATTATTAGGTTCAAATGAAAAAATTAAGAAGTTAACAGATTGGTCGCCTAGTTATACTTTTGAAGAAGGAATTAGAGAAACTATAGAATGGTTTAGAAAACCAGAGAACTTAGCAAAGTATAAAGCCGACATATATAATATTTAAGCAAAGGAGATGAACTAGGTGAAAAAGTTTATTCCACTTTCAGTACCTAATTTAAAAGGAAATGAATTAAAATATGTTGTGGATGCGGTAGAAAAAGAATGGGTATCTACTGGTGGATCATATATAAATGAATTTGAGGATAGCATAGCTAAATATCTTAATATTGAATCTGCTGTTGCTTGTCAAAGTGGAACTGCTGGTATTCATTTATCACTAATTTTAAGTGGAGTAGATGCTGGAGATGAAGTCATAGTTCCTACATTGACATTTATTGCAGCAGTAAATCCTGTTAGATATATTGGAGCAGAACCTATATTTATGGATTGTGATGATTCATTGACAATGGATGCTAATAAACTAAAAATGTTTTGTGAAGAAGAGTGTGAATTTATTGATGGAAAATTAATAAATAAGCTTAATAGGAAGCATATAAAAGCTATAATTGTAGTTCATGTTTTTGGTAATAGTGTAAATATAGAGATGATAATGGACATTGCAGAAAAATATAATATTAAAGTTATAGAGGATGCAACAGAAGCATTAGGAACTAAATTTATCTCAGGAAAATACATTGGAAAGTATGCTGGAACTATAGGCGATTTTGGGGTGTACTCATTTAATGGAAATAAAATAATTACCACTGGTGGAGGTGGGATGATGGTATCCAATCATCCGGAACTTTTAGCAAAAGGAAAATACATCTCTACTCAAGCTAAAGATGATGAACTTTACTATATACATGATGAGATAGGATATAATTATCGAATGACTAATTTACAAGCTGCACTAGGAGTTGCACAATTAGAACAACTAGATAAGTTTATAGAAATTAAGAAAAGAAATTATGAGTTATATAATAATGGATTGAAAAATACTAAAGGATTAACAATGCTTGATTTTAATAAAAATATACAACCTAATTATTGGTTTTATTCTTTATTAATAAATAAAGATATATATCCATTAAAAGTAAAAGAAATTATTCCATACCTTAAAGAAAAAAATATACAAGTAAGACCAATATGGAATTTAATTCATACTCAAAAACCTTATAGAGAATCAAGAGCTTATAAAATAGATAGAGCTAATTATTATTTAGAAAATGTAATAAATATTCCATGTAGTAGCAATTTAACAGAAGAAGAAGTTAATTATATTATTAATGTTTTAAGTAGTATTTAAAGCATTATTAAGTATGGGGAGATATAACTATGAATATTCAGGATATAATGATAAATGAAGATATAAATATAAGACAAGCTGCTAAGGTTTTAGATAAAACTGCCAAGCAGGTTTTACTTATAACACAAGATAATAAGTTAAGGGCTGTACTTACAGATGGTGATATAAGAAGATGGATTTTAAAGAATGGGGATTTGTCGGCACCTGTAAAAGAAATTGCTAACTATTCGCCTAAATATATAACAGAAACAGAGAGATATAAAGCTAAAAGACTTATGAAGAAATATTCAATTAGTTCTATACCTGTAGTTAGTACTGAAGGCGAAGTAAAATCAATAATATTTTGGAATGACTTGGATATGGCTAGTGTTGAGAAGAAGCCTTCATTAGATATACCAGTAGTAATTATGGCTGGAGGGCTAGGCACTAGATTATATCCTTACACTAAAATTTTACCTAAGCCTCTTATACCTATTGGTGATATACCTATAGTAGAAAGAATAATTAATAGATTCAAAGAATTTGGATGTAATGAATATTATTTAACCGTTAATTATAAGAAAAATATGATTAAAGCATATTTTGAAGAAGTAGTTAAAAATTATAATAANNTAGAAGAAGATAAACCACTAGGTACTGGAGGAAGCCTTTATTTTCTTAAAGATAAAATAAAGAGCACATTTTTTGTATCTAACTGTGATATATTAATAGATAGTGATTATGAAGCTATGTATGATTATCATAAAGAAAATAAAAATTTTATTACTATGGTATGTGCAGTTAAAAATATGGTAATACCTTATGGGGTAGTTAACTTAAATAACGAAGGTAATATACAGAGTATGGTAGAAAAACCTGAGTATTCATTTTTAACTAATACAGGAATGTACATAATAGAGCCTGAGGCACTACAGTTAATAAAAAAGGATACATTTATTCACTTACCTGATATAGCAAAAGAATGTATGGATAAAGGAATGAAAGTTGGAGTTTATCCTATAACAGAGAGAGCTTGGATGGATATGGGACAACCAGATGAAATGGAAAATATGGCTAAAAGGTTAATGGTATAAATAAATTTAGAAATGAGGCATTAAAATGAGTTTGTGGAAAGGGTTACCATTATTGATATTTGGAACTTCAGGTATTTCTAAGGAAGTTAGAAGTATAATTGACGAGATTAATAGAGTTAATCAAGTTAATGTGTATGATTTTTTAGGATATGTAGGAGAAAATGACGATTTGATAGGAATGGACTTTGATTGTGAGAAAGTAGTTACATCAGATAATTATTTTGGAGAGTATATATCAAAATTTAAAGAAGTAGGTGTAGTGATTCCAATAGGGACACCGCATATTAAAAAAAAGATATATAATTTAACATCTAAGTTTAATAATGTGGTATATCCTAATATTATTTCACCATCTGCAAATATTATGTCAAAATCTAAATTGAAATTAGGAATGGGAAATATAATAGCAGCTGGAGTTAATATTACAGTTGATGTAGAAATAAATAATTTTAATTTAATAAATCTAAATTGTACCATAGGTCATGACGTTAAAATAAAAGACTTCTGTGTAATAAACCCTCTAGTATCCATATCAGGAAATGTAGAGGTAGAATCAGAAGTTCTTATCGGATCTGGAAGTTCAATCAAGCAAGGGCTGAAGATAGGGAAAAATAGTATTGTAGGGTTAGGAGCCGTAACTGTTAAAGATGTAAAGGAAGAAACTACAGTAATATCTAGAAGAGCTACTGAAATATAGGAGGTGGTAACATGTCTAAAAAAAGTGTATACATTATAGCTGAAGCAGGAGTGAATCATAATGGGAGCATTGAACTAGCGTATAAAATGGTAGATGTAGCTGTAGATGCTGGAGTAGATGCAATTAAATTCCAAACATTTATAGCTGAATTAGGAGTATCTAAATTTGCAAGAATGGCAGAATACCAAGAAAATAACACTAGAAAAAAAGAAAGTCAACTTGAGATGGTAAAGAAATTAGAACTTAGTTTTGATGAGTTTAAAAAGATAAGGGATTATTGCAATGTAAAGGGAATAGAATTTCTTTCAACACCTTTTGATTTAGAAAGTGTTAGTTTTTTAAATGAGCTAGGAATTAGTGCATTTAAAATTCCATCAGGGGAAATTACCAATCTTCCTTATTTGAGAAAAGTAGCTCAGACAGGGAAAAAAATTATAATCTCTACAGGTATGTGTAATGAAGAAGAGATAAGTGATGCACTTATATTACTTAAATCTATGGGGGTAGAGGATATAACCGTACTTCATTGTAACACAGAATATCCCACACCTATGGAAGATGTAAATCTTAAAGCTATGAATACAATTAAAGATAATTATAATGTTAAGGTTGGATATTCAGATCATACTTTAGGTATAGAAGTGCCGGTAGCTGCAGTAGCATTAGGAGCAGAAGTAATAGAAAAACACTTTACTTTAGATAAAACCATGGAAGGTCCTGATCATGTTGCTAGTTTAGATCCTAATGAGTTAAAGAATATGGTTAAGGCAATAAGAAATATAGAAATTGCACTAGGAAATGGGATTAAGAAACCAAGTAAATCTGAAATTAAGAATAAAGGTATAGCTAGAAAAAGTATTGTTGCAAGAATTAAGATAAAAGAAGGTCAAGTATTTACAGAAGAAAATTTAACTGTAAAAAGACCAGGTACTGGTATTTCGCCAATGAGATGGGATGAGGTTGTAGGAATGACTGCTTCAAGAAATTATGAAGAAGATGAGATGATAGAAATATGAAAAGAATAGCTATTGTAACAGGTACTAGAGCGGAATATGGATTGTTGAGACCTTTGATAATTAAGCTGAAAAATTGTGATGAATTTGAAGTTAAATTAATAGTTACTGGCGCACATCTGTCTCCTGAATTTGGTTATACATATAAAGAAATTGAAAATGATGAAATGATTATTGATGAAAAGGTTGAAGTATTAATGAGTTCAGATTCAGCTATTGGTATAAGTAAAACTTTAGGGTTAACAATTATTAGTTTTTCAGAAGTTTTTAGCAGAATTAATCCAGATGCTGTTGTAGTATTAGGGGATAGATATGAGATTTTTGGTGCAGTGACAGCTGCAAGTATTGCTAAAATACCTTTAGTACACCTATGTGGTGGAGAAACTACAGAAGGAGCTTTTGATGAAGCTTTTAGGCATTGTATAACTAAAATGAGTTATCTTCATTTTACAGCTAATGAAGAATATAGAAAACGTGTTATACAATTAGGGGAAAGCCCTGAAAGAGTATTTAATGTAGGAGCTATAGGAATTGAAAATATAGTATCTATGGATTTATTAACAAAGTCTGAATTAGAAGAAAATATAAAATTCAAACTAGATAAACCCTATGGACTTGTAACTTTTCATCCTGTAACTTTAGAGAAAGGTACTGCACAAAAACAATTTAAAGAACTATTAAATTCATTATCTAAGATGAAAAATATGAAGTTTATAATTACAAAGGCTAATGCAGACAGTGATGGAAGAATAATAAATAAAATGATAGATGAGTATGTGCAGAATAATAAAGAGAGAGTTATTAGTTTTACTTCAATGGGACAACTTAGATATCTAAGTGCTATGAAATATTGTTCACTTGTAATAGGGAACTCTTCAAGTGGAATAGTAGAAGCTCCAACCTTTAAGAGACCAACTATAAATATTGGGGATAGACAAAAAGGGAGAATTCAAGCAGCCTCTATAATCAATTGTAGGTCACAAGAAGATAAAATTTTGAATGGTATTAATAAAGCATTAAGTAAAGAATTTTTAGATGAAATTCAGCAAATAGTAAACCCATATGGAGATGGGAATACTACTAGTAAAATAATTGAAGTGATGACAAAAGAATTATTTAAAGACATAAATATGAAAAAAATTTTTTATGATTTAAATTAACTAAAAAATTTATGTAGGTGATTAAATGTATAAAGATAAAAAAATTCTAGCAATAATACCTGCAAGAAGCGGTTCTAAGGGGCTAAGGAATAAAAATATAAAATTATTAAATGATAAGCCATTAATAGCATATACCATTGAAGCTGCTATTGAAAGTGATATATTTACCGATATAGTTGTTTCTACTGATTCAGAAGAGTATGCAAGTATATCTAAAAGATATGGAGCAAGTATACCATTTTTAAGACCAGATGAATTAGCTAGTGACATAGCTAGTAGTGCAGATATGATTGTGTATACAATTCAAAGATTAAAGGAGCTAGGGAAAGTATATGATTATTTTATGTTGCTACAACCTACTTCACCCCTAAGAAAAGCTTTAGACATAAAAAAATCAGTAGATTTATTAATAGAAAACAAAGTAGATTCTGTAGTAAGTGTTTGTGAAGCTGAACATTCTTTAAGTATATATAATACATTGAGTGATAGTTTATCTTTAGAAGGTTTTATAAATAAAAACAGTGCAACTCGAAGGCAAGATGACAAAAAATACTATCGTATAAATGGTTCAATATATATATCTAATGTTGAAAAATATTTAAGCGAAAGGGATTTCTACGGAAAGAAAAGTAGAGCATATATTATGAGTAGAGAAAGCTCGATAGATATTGATACAGAGCTAGATTTTAGAATTTCCGAATATATTATGACTCAAGATCTTTAATTAAGCTAATTTTGCTGGGTTAAACGTAACTCAATATAATACTATGGAATCTTCATACTAGTCTTTCATTCATTAAGAGGTGATAATTTTTGCATTATAAACTAAACACATTATATTTTAGTGCTACAGATACAACTAAGAAGGTAATATCGGGTATAGCAAAAGGACTTTCAGAAGTTATGAACTTAAAGGAAAGTATAAATAATATTGATTTTACCTTACCAAAGATAAGGGAGAAATATGTATCTTTTTCAAAGGATGATATTGTTATTGTAGGAGTTCCAGTTTATGCAGGGCGAGTGCCTAATGTGCTTTTAAAGTATATAAATTCTATTAAGGGTAATGGTGCTTTGGCTGTTGCAGTGGTGGTTTATGGAAATAGAAATTATGATGATGCTTTGATAGAGTTAAGGGATATATTAGAACTAGATGGGTTTACGGTTATTGCAGGGGCTGGATTTATAGGACAACATTCTTTTTCTAAAATCTTGGCTAAGAATAGACCTGATGAAAAGGATATGGATATAGTTAGAAGGTTTGCTGATAAAATTTATAGTAAGCTTATTGATGAAGATGGAGCAAAGGGTGTATTAATAAATGGATACAAGCCTTATAGAAATTATTATATGCCAAGGGATGAAAAGGGAGAGCCTATTGATATAAGAAAGGTGAAGCCAAAAACTAAGGATAGTTGTATAGATTGTAAACTTTGTGCTAGTGTTTGTCCCATGAGCTCTGTTGATCTTGAAGATGTGACTAAAGTTAATGGAATTTGTATTAAATGCTGTGCATGTATTAAAAAATGTCCTGTAGAGGCAAAATATTTTGATGATATTGGATATTTAAAGCATAAAGAAGAATTAGAAAATAATTTTATATGTAGAAAAGAACCAGAATTATTTTTATAAAGGCACAGTGGTCATCTAGGAGATTCAAGCCTAGCTATATCAAGGGTTTATTCTAGGAAGAACATAAAAAGCTAAAAACATAAGAACATAAAAAGCATTAATGGCTAAAAATAGCTGTTAATGCTTTTAAAATGTCATAAAATTTATAGAAAACTATAAAGTTATTATAATAAATATCGATAATATTAATAATTTTAATTATACATTGCTAAAATTTTGTGACAGAGGGGATTAAATTTATGAAAAGCTTAAAATGGAAAATAACTATTATTATTCTTACTATTATTATAATTATTTCGTTGTCTATGATGTTTATGGGACTTTTTAAGTCATTTAGTATTACTAAAAATATTATAAACAAACAATTTGAGCAAACAATAGGTTCCGGTTATAGTATGCTAGATATTTATCTTAAGGAACAGTTTGGTACATTAAGTCTAAATGCTGATGGGAAACTTATAGACTCTAATGGTAAGCCAATTGATGGTGACTATGAGTATATTGACAAATTATCAGAAGGTATGGATATACTTGCCACTGTCTTTGCTAAGTCTGGTGAGGATTATGTGAGAGTATTGACCACAATTAGAGATGATAAAGGGGAACGAATTATTGGAACAAAATTGGATGCTAGTGGTAAAGCCTATGAAGAGATTTCAAAGGGTAATGAATACTTTGGAGAAGCTGATATTTTAGGTGAAAAGTATATGACAAAATATGTACCTATTTTTGGTGATAATAATGAAGTCATAGGTATTTATTATGTTGGTAAATCTGTAGAATCAATTTTAGATATATATAATGAAGGGGTATTATCTACCATAAAATCGGTAGTTATAGTAATAGTTATTGGACTGCTTATATCTGTTGCAATAAGCTATAGCTTAGGAGCATCAATTACAAAACCTATAGTTGCTTTAACTAATACTATAAAAAAACAATCAAATTTAGATTTTAAATTTAATGAAAAAGATGAAACATTGAATTATTTGAAAAGGAAAAATGAAATAGGTGTTATGGCAAATTCTCTTAAGGTTATGGAGGACAATGTAAGAGACTTTGTTATTAAAACTTCAGAAGGTGCAGAGAAGGTAATAGCAACTTCCCAGGAACTAACAGCAACAGCGGAGCAATCAGCCATAGCTTCTGAAGAGATATCAAGAACTATAGNNATAGAAAATATAGCTAGTGGAGCAAGTAGCCAAGCTCAAGATACAGGAGAAGCAGCTTTAAGTGTAGAAGAAATGGGTAGTTTACTAGAAGAGAATAAAGAATATACAGAGGAATTAAACAACGCAGCAAAGGATATAGAAAAGGAAAAAGAAGAAGGCTTTATTATATTAAAAGATTTAGTACTAAAAACGGGAGAAAGTAATAATGCTTCTAACCAGGTGTATGAAATTATAATAAGTAATAACGAAAGTGCAGAAAAGATAGAAAAGGCAAGTACAATGATTCAATCTATATCAGAACAAACAAACCTACTTGCTTTGAATGCAGCTATTGAAGCAGCAAGGGCAGGTGAGCATGGAAGAGGCTTTTCTGTAGTAGCAGAAGAGATAAGAAAACTTGCTGAAGAATCTAATAATTTTACAGGAGAAATTAAAACTGTAATAGAGGAGTTGAAATTAAAATCTGAAAATGCAGTAAATAGAATGAAAGAAGTAAAAGGAATAATTGATTCCCAATCTGAAAGTGTAGAAAAAACTGAAGAAAAATTTCATAGGATATCAAACTCTATAGAGATAACTAATAATGTTATAGATAAGCTTAATGAATCATCAGAAAAAATGAATGAAAATAAAGAAAAGCTTGTAGATCTAATGCAAAATTTATCGGCTATAGCAGAAGAAAATGCAGCAGGAACTGAGGAAGCTTCAGCAGCTATAGAAGAACAATCAGCAAGTATCGAAGAAATAGCTAATAGTAGTGAAGGATTGGTAAATATTATAGATGAACTACAAGGTATTATAAATAAATTTACAGTATAATTATTCCACGGGGTCAGACCCCGTGGTAATTTTTTCAATTAAATTTGGTGACAGGCACTTGTGAAAGAATGAAAAAGTATTAATGGCTAAAAATAGCTGTTAATGCTTTTTGCTAATCATAAAGTTATTAATAAAAAGTAACGATAAGTAAAATGAATTTAAAGTAAACATAGTTTGAATAAATGGGATTTTATTCCACGGGGTCAGACCCCAAGGAATTTTTTTCCTTTGGGTCAGACCCCGTGGTAATTTTTGTGTAAGGAGTGAGATGATGAGATTAAGTAGAAATATGTCCGCTATGAGGATATTTAATAGCTATACTAAAAATTTAGTAGCTCAGTCTAAGGCTTATGGTAGTATTAGTTCAGGTAATAAGATACAGACCTATAGAGATAATCCTAATGCTAAGGCTAAGAGTGATAAGTTGAAGTTAGAGATTAGAGGTCTTCAAATGGCCACTAGAAATATTCAAGATAGTGTAAGTCTTATGCAAACCATGGATGGTGGTATGCAAAGTATAAGTGAATCCTTGCAAAGGGCTAGAGAACTTATGGTTCAAGTTGGAGGAGCAACTACATCAGAAGATAAAGCAGTTATTCAAAGGGAAATAGATCAGAACCTAGAGCATATAACTTATACTGCAAATAATACGGAGATGAATGGTGTAAAACTGTTAGCTGATAAAAATAATCCGGGTGATACAGTGGATCTACTTATTGGAGCAACTAGTGATTATATAACTAAACTGCCAACATATAATTTCACATCCACTGGATTAGGACTGGTGAATGCTGATGGTAGTAACAAAATAAGTGTAGAGAATATAAATGATGGGTTAGAACGATTAGATGATGCTATAGATAAGCTGAATTCTGGAAGAGGAAAGTATGGAGCTCTAAGTAATAGAATGGAGTCGACTGCGGATTATACCAGTGAAATAGTAGGTAAGGTAGAAGGAGCAGAAGGTGAAATTACTGGTGCTGATATAGCATTAGAAATGGTTGAATATGCTAAAAATTCAATTTTAGTGGAATCAGGTATGGCTATGATGGCTCAAAGCAATGAATTTCCACAGGATATTCTACAAATATTGAGCAATGTATATCCTAATAGGTAGAGAAAAGAAATTTCATGTAGTAAATAAGGAATTTTAAGTAAAAAGTAAATAATTTACGTTTAAAAGGTTGAATGGAAGAAAAATATAGTATATAATGCAGATATGTGAAAAAATTAAATAGGCAAAATTGACGAAAGTTAGTGACGCAAAGCTGTAGGGGCTAAGCCTAAGGGTATGCCAGCCAGTTGCCAAAGAGTAAGTATACTTTTTGTTTTAGGTATTATAGAAGTAAATAATATTTTTATTTTAACCTTGTTGTAATTAAAAGCTACTCTTTTTGAGTAGCTTTTTATTATATAAATTTTACAATTTATTATAAAAAATTACAAAGGATTTTGTAAAATATACTGGATTATAAACAATTACTCAGTTTCGTGTTTTACAATGATTATTTTACATAAAATAACATGTAGCCATTATTATTCAATCTCTACCATACTATTTTTTACTAATGATGAAATTTGTAGATTTATTTCTATTTAAAGTAAGTTTAAAGTATATAAAATAAATAAAAAATCGTATAACTAACAAAAAAAAGAAGGGATTTAAGTATTTATGTCTAATTTATAAACATCAAGTATGTTTTAGTGGAAAATGGAGGTATAAAATGTCACAAAATGAAGTATATGGATTATTGAAAAAATCTATGAATGTAACTGTTCAGGCTAATAAGGTTATTGCTAATAATATTGCAAATGTAAATATAAAAAACTATAAGAGATATTATGTTCCCTTTGAACAGGTTATGGAAGAGTCAACAGCTAATGGTAATTTAAAAACTACAAATGAAAGACATATAGGCATTGGAAGCAAAGATGTACAAGTTAAAAAAGATGACAGTGCATCTATGCGAGAAGATGGAAATAACGTAGATATTGAAACGGAAATGACAAGTCAAGCTGCTAATACTATGATGTATGAGTCTTTAGTTAGATTTGCCAGTGGAAAGCTAAATAGTACAAGTAGAGTTATAAAAGGAGGGAACTAAAAGTGGAGGCATTTAGAGGAATGAGAATTTCAGCTAGTGGTCTTACTGCAGAAAGATTAAGAATGGATACTATCTCTTCTAATATTGTTAATGCAGGAACTACTAGAGGAGAAGATGGGAAACCTTATGTGAGAAAAATTGCTATGTTTCAAGAGAACTTAAAGGAAGCCTACAATAAAAGTAATGGAAAAGTAGAGGACAAGTTAAATGGGGTTAAAGCAGTTGGCATTGTAGATGATGAATCAGAACTTATTAAAGTATATAATCCAAGTCATCCAGATGCGGATGAAGAAGGATTTGTAACTATGCCAAATGTAAATATCTCCAATGAAATGGTGGAGTTAATAGCATCAAGTAGAGCTTATGAAGCCAATGTCAATGCAATGAATGCACAAAAAAGTATGTTTTTAAAAACTTTAGAAATAGGTAAATAAAAGATGGGAGTAGTACTTTATGATGAACAATTACATATCAAATGCAACAATTTTTCAAAATGAGATAAGGGAAATTTATGGGGTAAAAGAAAAGGATACTGAAGAGAATAGCGCTTCAAGTGGCACAGGATTTGCAGCTGTTATAAAGGATGAATTGCAGAAGGTCAACGATCTACAAGTTGAAGCAGATAACAATGTAACAGGATATATTGCAGGAGAAAAAAGTATCCATGAAGTAGTATTAGCTACAGAAGAGGCATCTATGTCCCTAGAGCTTGCTATTCAAATAAGAAATAAGCTAGTTGATGCTTATAAGGAATTTAATAATATGCAAGTATAATGGGGGTAAGGATTAGATGAGTAAGCTATCGGAGCTAATGAAGAAGATAAAAGATAAGTGGAATTCCATGTCGAAAACTAGGAAGATAGCTTTAGTGATAATTGCGGTGGTGACTTTTATAGCAGTAGGAACACTACTTTATGTATCACTTAAACCAAAGTATACAGTTTTATTTTTAAATATGGATTCCCAAGATTCAGGAAAGATTATAGCCAATTTAGAAGGTAAAGGAACTAAGTATAAAATAGAAGGAAATTCAATCTTAGTTGAAAAGTCTCAAGTAGATAAACTGAGAATGGAAATGCTATCAGAGGTTCAAATAACAGAAGGAAGCCAAGGCTTTGAACTTTTTGATGAGGGTAGCATTGGGGCTACAGATGAAGAATCAAGAATAATGTATCAAAGAGCACTTTCTGGAGAACTTGAAAGAACTATAAAGGGTTTTGAAGAAGTTGAGGCTGCAAAAGTGAATTTAGTTTTACCAAACAACTCAGCCTTTGTAACTAAACCAACTCCTGCTAGTGCTTCAGTAACGGTAAAGTTAGTGCCAGGAAATGAACTTTCACCAGAGCAAGTTAAAGCTATTGTACACTTAGTAACAGGTAGTGTGGAAAACTTAGATAAGGAAGACGTTACAATAGTATCAGATAATCTAAAGTTATTAACGGAGGGTTTGTTTGATAATGAAAAAGGAACCCAGGCTACTAGTACAGAAAATCAAATTGATTCAACTAAAAAAGTTGAAAAAGAATATGAAAAGAAAATCTTAAATGTATTAGAACCAATTTATAAAGATAATATAAAAGTATCTGTAAATGCACAACTTAATTTTGACGCTGTAAAGCAGAATAATGTTACATATGATCCAAAGGGATCTGCAGTAGTAAGTGAGCATATTATTAAAGACAATAGTAAGGGTACTGAAAATACTNNTACTTCAGGAAGTACTGTGGATAATAATATGACTAATGAGCAAGATGCAGAAAAAGATACTGAAAAAGCAGGCTATTCAGAGGAAACAAGAAATTATAATAATACTAAGAGTGAAGAAACAGTTGTGAAGGCACCAGGTCAAGTGGAGAGAATTACCACATCTGTTGTTGTAAATGGAGATATAGATAATGCAACTAAGAATACTATAAAAAATTTAGTATCTGATGCCATTGGTTTTGATGAGGCACGAGGTGATGGAATTTCAGTTGAAAGCTTAGACTTTAATGATGATTATAAAACACAAGCAGAAGAAGAAATTAACGCTATGAAGGAAGCAGAAGCAAAATCTAGAAAGATTAAGCTTATTGCTTTAGGAGTAGGGGCAGTTATAGCACTTATACTTATTATTGTAGTTGTTTCTATTATTAGAAGTAAGAGAAAAGAAGATGATGATGAAGAGGAAGAGGCTATAGAAGGACTAGATGTAGTTGTAGGAGATGAAACTTTAGAAACAGTGGCTGATTTATATAAAGATTTAGATTTAGAAGCAGAAACTGAAAGAGAAAAGATCATGAAAGAAGTTAAAAAATATGCAGAAAAGAAACCAGAACAGGTAGCTGATATTATAAAATCATGGATGACTGATGAAGAAGGGAGATAGTAATGGCTAAAACAGAAAAATTTACAGGTATTCAAAAGGCAGCAATATTATTTATCTCTTTGGGACCAGATGCATCTGCAGCGATAATAAAAAGATTAAATGAAAGAGATATACAAAAGATAACCTATGAGATTGCTAATATGTCATCGGTTAAAGCTGAGGATAGACAAGCTATTTTAGATGAGTTTATGGAATTAAATAAGGCTAAGGATTATATTCTTGAAGGTGGAGTAGAGTATGCTAGGAGCGTTTTATCTAAAGCTTTAGGAACTCAAAAGNNGAGTTTTCACAGCAGTTTAGACCTTTTTCTATTGCTAGAAAAGCTGATGCAACTCAGCTTATGAATGTAATTTCAGGAGAACATCCTCAGACTATAGCATTAATACTTTGTCATCTACAGCCTGACAAAGCGGGTCAGATAATGTCTGCACTTCCATCTGAATTACAAAGTGAAGTTGCTTTTAGAGTTGCTACTATGAGTAATATATATCCGGTGGTAGTGAAGGAAATTGAAGAGGTATTAAATAGTAAGTTATCTTCAGTGGTTACTAGTGAAAGTAGTGTTATAGGAGGAGTTCAATCTTTAGTTAATATACTTAACCAAGTTGATAGGACTACAGAGAAAAACATTACAGAAGGTCTTGAAAGGGAAGATATGGAACTTGCAGATAAAGTTAAGGAATCTATGTTTGTATTTGAGGATATTATTACTATCAATGATGTGGAAATTCAAAGAATTTTACGTGAAGTTGATAATAAGGAGCTATGTATGGCTCTAAAGGGTACTTCAGAACAAGTAATAGAAACTATATCAAGAAACCTTTCAAAACGTGCAGCAGCTACATTGAAAGAAGATATGGAATTCTTAGGACCTGTAAGACTTATGGATGTTGAAAAAGCTCAACAAAAAATTGTTGCTTTAATTAGAAGACTAGATGAAGCGGGAGAAATAACAATTGTAAGAGGTGGAGACGATGCACTCATCTTATAGGGTAATAAAAAGTGTTAATGTATGTGAAAGTGGAACGAAGGCAATAGATACAGACTTTTATATAGAGCCAGCTCCAATAATAGAAGAGACCATAGAGTTTGAGGATACTAATCCTAGGAGCATGGAGGAGTATCTAAAACTAAAGAAAAAGGGTGAAGAAATAGTTGAAAATGCCCATAAAGAAGAGGAAGCTATTCTTGCAAATGCAAAGGAAAAAGTAGAAGAGCTTCTATATGAAGCCAAGGAAGATGGATTTAACAAGGGTTATGAAGAAGGCCATAGTATCGGTTATAGAGAAGGCTTTGACAAGGCTTATGATGAAGGAGTAAAAAAAGGTGAAGAAATAATCCAAAATGCAAATTTTATTCTTTATCAAGCTAAGGAAGAGTATGATAAATTTCTTAAGTCTAAGGAGATGGGCATTAGAAAAATTATTGTAAATGCCGTAGAAAATATGCTTAAAAAGGAGTTGGAAAGTAAAGAAGCACTAAATGGATTACTTTTCAACATCCTATCTGAAGAGAAAAATGCCAAGATGATAATTATAAGGGTAGCACCTAACTATTTAGAAGAAATAGAGACAAAGATAGAAGAATTCAAGCATAGTATGGGCATCAGAGGAGAAGTAGTGGTTTTACAGGATAATTATTTAGAGTATGGAACCTTAGTTGTTGAAAAGGATGATGGAAAAACCACCTTTACTATTAAGGGGAGTATAGAGAAACTAAAGGAAATTCTCATGGAAGCATAGAGGAAGATGGTATTATGATTAATTTGAATATAGGAGACATCGAAAAAAATATTAATAAAACAAATTTTAATCATATGGAAGGCGTAGTTAAAAACATTATAGGTCTTACCATTGAAGTAAAAGGAGTTAAGGGTTTTGTAGGGGAAATTTTCCATATATATAATGAGGAAAATAAAACTATAGTCTGTGAAGTAGTAGGTTTTAAAGATGGAAATCTAATTCTTATGCCCCTTGGAAACTTAATAGGTATATCTCCTGGATGCAGAGTAGAGAGGACAGGAAAGCAGTTAAGTATAAAGTGTTCAGATGAACTTTTAGGAAGAGTTTTAGATGGAATTGGAAATCCTTTAGATGAAAAGGAATTGTCCCTTTATAAGAATTATCCCTTGGAAGCTATGCCACCAGACCCATTGAAAAGAAGAAGGATTAAAGAAGTTCTTCCTACAGGGGTAAGAGCCATAGATGGATTTCTTACTTGTGGTGAAGGACAAAGAATTGGTATCTTTGCTGGTTCAGGGGTAGGAAAAAGTACTACACTGGGAATGATTGCTAGAGAAGCTAAGGCTGATGTAAATGTGATATCCCTAATAGGAGAAAGAGGTAGAGAGGTTTTAGATTTTATAGAAAAAGATCTAGGTCCAGAAGGGTTAAAGAAATCTGTAGTAGTATGTGCTACTTCTGATCAACCAGCACTTGTTAGGCTAAAGGGTGCATTTACAGCAACAGCTATTGCGGAGTACTTTAGAGATAAAGGATTAAAGGTTATTCTTATGATGGACTCAGTAACACGTTTTGCTATGGCACAAAGGGAAATTGGACTTGCCATAGGAGAGCCTCCAGCTACTAAAGGATATACTCCTTCGGTTTTTGCAATGTTACCTAAACTTCTTGAGCGTAGCGGTATGTCTGACAAAGGATCTATTACAGCTTTTTATACCGTCCTTGTTGATGGAGATGATTTTAATGAACCCATTGCAGATGCGGTAAGAGGTATTTTAGATGGACATATTGTCTTAAGCCGTGAGTTAGCTACTAAAAATCATTATCCAGCCATAGATGTACTTAAAAGTGTATCCAGACTTATGCCAGAAATTGCAGAGGAAATCCATATAAAGGCTGCTTCCCTTGCTAGAGATTTAATGGCCTCTTATAAAGAAGCAGAAGACTTAATAAATCTAGGAGCTTATGTAAAGGGAAGTAATTCTAAAATAGATATGGCCATTGAGTATATAGATAGTATAAATGGATTTTTAACTCAAGAAATAAAAGAAGGTTGCGAAATTGAAGCTAGTAAAGACATGCTTATTAATATGTTTAAATAAAGGTGGTGTAAATTTTGGGACAAACTTATAAATTTAAATTACAAAGGTTATTGGACTTAAGAGAAAAAGAAGAAGATGGTAAAAAAATAGTTTTTATGGAGGCTCTAAGGGAAAAGAACAGAGTAGAAGAAGAGCTTAAAAATCTAGAGGATAGCTTCCAAAGATACTCTACTGTGAGTAATAACATGAGTGTAACTGAAAGAAAAATTCAACATCATTATTTAAATCTATTAAATAGTACTATTGATATTACACAAGAAAAGCTTAAAACTGATGAAGAAAGAGTGAAGCACACTAGGAAAGAATTAGTTACTGCTCAAGTAAATAAAAAGATTGTAGGCATATTAAAAGATAAGGATCAGGTAGCATTTATAAAAGAAGAAAATCGAATAGAACAAATTCAAAACGATGAATTTGCACTTTATGGATTTATACGTGAGTGTGGGAGGCGATAAATTTGATGGAAATGGCACAATTTAGTGTTGGAAATGACCTGTATAAAGGTAGTGGTACTAGTGAAAAAGTTAAGAAGTCTGAAGGCAATAAAGGATATTCCAATAAGGAATTTTCTAAGGAACTTAAAAACTACAGTACAGATAATGAAAGCTCTAAAACTAAATCAGTAAATTCTATTAAGCAAGAAAAAGTTGAAGAGCCTTCGAAGGATTACATAGTGAGCTCTGAGGAAGTTCATGAAGATGAAAAGCTAATTACCTCAGAAGATATGCAGTCACTAATAAATCTAATAATAGATCTTTTGAATAAGGAGGATACTTCTAAGGCTGAAACGGTTTCTTCTGACCTTATTAGTGGAAATGAAGGTAAAGTGGAACTACAACCTTTATTAGACCTTTTAGGAAGTGAAAAAAAGGCAAATGGCCTATTAGAATTATTAAGGGAAGCATCAATTAATAGTGACATGAAAAATAAACTTACAGAGTTATTAACTTTAATTAATGAAGATATTACTGAGCTAGACAATAGTAGTGAAAGTCTTATGAAACTATTAACATCAGAAGAAGGTATAGATAATGATGATCTAATAAGTCAGTTACAAAAAATAGTTTCAATGAAGGATGCTTACAAAGAAGATGAGCCTTTAAATATACCTAGAAGAATAGAACTGGAAACTAATGTTATAGAAAAAAGTAGTGTAGTAGCTGGAGTAGACGATAATGAAGAAAGTAGCAGTAAAGATAGTAAATTTTCAAAGGAAACAGCTATTTTGAATAAAGTAATTAATGGTGAAGAGAAGGATTCAAAGGTTACAAGAGCTGCTGATTTTATGTCATACTTTGAAAATAGTGTGCAAAAATCAGGAGAAGTATCTAGTGAAAAGCCTATAGCTATTACAAAGAGTGATGTTAATAATGATGTGATAAAAGCTCTATCATACATGGATAAAAATGGAATTAAGGATTTAACTGTAAAGATTTATCCTAAAGAGTTAGGTGAAATATCCATATCCGTAAGTATGGAACAAGGTGCTTTAAAGGCAATGATTAAGGCTACATCAAAGGAAACCGTAGAGATGTTAGCTTTAGGACTTAAGGACATAAATGAAAAGTTAAATGGAAACAACATAAAAATACAATCAGTAGATATAGGACTTTATGAAGAGGATACTACCTATTTTGCTCATGAAAACAGCCAAGGCAAAGCATATGAAAATGGTGGACAAAGAGGTAGTGAAAAGGGTAGACAAGGTTCAGAGGTGAATATAGTTGAAGAGGATGTTATATCTGAAGCTAATGTGAAAGCCTCTAATGAGATAGATTTACTAGTTTAGGAGATGATGAAATGGCAATATCAACTAATAATACAACAGCACCTTGGGTTGAAGGAAACAAAACTAAAAATGGTACACCTATTGTAAAACCAGGGGCAGAACTTGACAAAAATTCTTTCTTTAAAATATTAGCTGCTGAGCTTTCTAATCAGGATCCAACTCAATCACAAGATACTACTGCATATGTCTCACAGTTAGCTCAATTTACAACCCTTGAACAGATGAGTTCATTAAATTCCACAATGACTCTTTCTTCTGCACAAGGATTAACTGGAAAATTTGTAGCTTTAGATGCATTAGATGCTAATGGAGTACCTCAGTGTGGCGTAGTTAGGGCTGTGTATAAACATAAGGGAGACGTTTATGTTACTGTGGAAGGTGTAGATGGAAAATATACAGATTATGAATATAGTCAAGTTACAGATGTCATTGATTCAGGAGATCCAAACATGGATAACTTAACCTTCTCTAATGCAGTAACATTGATGGGTAAGATTGTTGAAATAGCACTACCAGCAGATACATCTGTAGAAAAGCCTAAGGGAGATGGCAAGGAAGAAGAAAAGCCAGTTGAACCTAAGAGTATTACAGGGAAAGTTTTAGAAGTATATAGGGATGCAGAAGGCATCAAGCTTAAGGTTGAAGTTGAAGTGGATGGAAAAATGGAAGTTAGAGATTACTTATTTGACTCTGTAATTGGAGTAAAAAGCTAATAAAAATATATTAAAAATACAGAATCGGAGGGATAGTATAATATGCTAAATTCAATGTACTCAGGGATATCAGGTTTAGGAGCAAATCAAAAAAAGTTAGATGTAATAGGAAATAATGTGGCCAACTCAGGAACTACTTCCTTTAAATCATCTTCAGTTACTTTTCAAGATAGTATGTATCAAAGTTATAAGGGAGCGTCAGGTCCAGGATTAAACTTAGGAGGAGTTAACCCTTCTAGAGTTGGTATGGGAGTTTCTATACAAAGTATAGTAACAAATATGGCTCAAGGAAGTCTGCAACCAACAGGAAGACCTTATGATGTAGCTGTAGATGGAACAGGATATTTTATAGTAGCTAAAGGAAAAGAAAATGGCACAATAACAGTTAATCCAGATCAAAGTATGGAATCTACAACTTTAGAAAGTTTTTATACAAGAGATGGTTCATTTAAGGTAGATAGTAAGGGAAATCTTCTAAATTCTAATGGATATAGAATTATGGGTTATGCTATAAGTGATGGAACAGCAACATCTCCATTAGGTGGAATAGTTAACTATGTAGATGGAGAATCTGAAAACTTAAATNNCTAATCAAAATGAATTAGTACCACTTAAAATACCAGAGACTGTTTCTAAGCTGGTAACTGATAAAGATGGAAATCCAGAAGTAGATGCTGGTGGAAATCCAACAGGAAGAAGAGAAGATGTTAGAATTCAAGGTTTCTCTATAGAAAATGATGGATTAATTAAGGCTGTCCTTGCTGATGGTAGTACTACTGTTCTTGGACAAGTTGCCATGGCATCATTTACCAACAATGAAGGTCTTGAGCAAAAGGGAAATAATATGTACTCTCCTTCAGCAAACTCAGGAAATCCATTAGCTAGAGTTGGTAAATATGTTGATAAAGCTGCTTTAGGTGGAAGAGAAGACAATGGCAAGGCTTATGGACAAGTTTTAAATGGATTCTTAGAGATGTCAAATGTCGATTTATCTGCACAGTTTACAGATATGATAGTTGCAACTCGTTCTTTCCAGGCTTGCGGTAAAATTATCACCACTGCAGATGAAATACTACAAGAACTTGTAAATTTAAAAAGATAACTTATTTAAATATGTAAATGTGATTTTCCTTAGGCTAAGACGGTGCTTATATTGATCTTAGCTTAAGTAAATTTACTATATCATAGGAGGTATAGGAGAATATGATAGAGGTTAATCCCTTAAATGGAAACAAATTTATTCTTAATAGTAATCACATTGAAAAAATTGAAGAAATCCCAGAGACAGTAATTACCTTAGTCAATGGAAAAAAGTATTTAGTTAAAGAAAGTTCTAAAGAAATAGTTGATAAGGTTATAGAGTTTAGACGAAAATACTGGGCAAATGTACGGTTGGAGGAAAGCAATGAAGAAGAATGATATGTTAACAGCTATAGGTTTTGTGATTGCAATTGTTCTTGTATTTTATGGAATGCTAAATGGAGGATCATTAAAGTTATTCTTTGATGTACCATCCTTAGCTATAACAGTAGGAGGGTCCTTCGGTGCACTTTTAATGTCTTATCCAATGAATGAAATAAAAAGATTTATCAAGGTTGCAGCACAGGCTTTCAAAGAAGATGGAACATCTAAGGTAGATAATATTGCACTATTTGTTAATTTATCTAAAAAAGCTAGAAGAGATGGACTACTTTCTTTAGAAGAAGATATACAAGAGATTAATAACGAGTTTGTTAAAAAAGGTTTAAATATGATAGTTGACGGTATTGAGCCTGAATCTATTAGAGAAATTATGACTTTAGAAATTAAAGAATTAGAAAAAAGACATGAAGATGCAGCATCTATGTTCACAACTTGGGGAGCATATGCTCCAGCCATGGGTATGATTGGAACATTAATTGGACTTATACAAATGCTTGCTAACTTATCAGATGCAGACAACTTAGCATCAGGTATGGGTAAGNNGTTCAATGCTTGCTAACTTAGTTGTACTTCCTATAGCAGGAAAGCTAAATTATAAAACATCTAATGAAGTAAACCAAATGGAAATGATGATTGAAGGAGTACTTTCTATACAATCAGGAGTAAACCCAAGGGTAATTGAAGATAAAATGATAGTATATTTATCACCAGAGGATAGAGTAAAGTATTTAAGTAGTGTTAATCAAGGAGAGTAGGTGAATAATTATGGCCAAGAAAGACATAAAAACTGATGGGTGGTTAGCTACTTATGCAGATACTGTTACTTTGCTATTAACCTTCTTTGTTTTACTTTATTCACTATCAACTATAGACTCACAAAAATTTCAGCAGATAGCTGTAGCTATGCAAAGTGTTTTTAGTGGTAAGGCTGATAGGTCCATACTTGAATTTAATTCAAGTAGTGGGGATGTACCTATAGTTGGAAAGCCACAGCTTACCGTGGAGGACATTCAAGAAAATGAAGACTTGGAAATTTTAGAGGATGTATTAACTTACATTAAGGAAAATGATTTAGAGAATGATGTTCAAATATATGAAGATGAAAAAGGTCTTAATATCCAGATGAAAGACTCGGTTCTTTTTGATACTGGAAAAGCAGAACTAAGGTCAGATAGTAAAACAGTATTAGATAAGGTTAGTGACTTAATTGGAAAGGTAGATAATAAGATTATAATTGAAGGGCATACAGATAATATACCAATTAATACACCAGCTATGCCAAATAACTGGCACCTATCTTCTGCTAGAGCATTAAGCGTATTGGATTATTTTCTTGGTAGTAAAAAGATTTTAAATCCTCAAAGGTTTTCAGCTCAGGGATGTGGAGAGTATAGACCTATAGCTAAAAATGATACGGATGAAGGTCGAGCTAAAAATAGAAGAGTTAATATTATAGTTGTAACTAATGTAAAGGAGCAGTAAAATGAACAAAAAAAATAGCAAAGGTAATGAGTTAGAAAAAGAAAAGGGTGGAAGTTCTAAATTGGTTCTAGTTATAGTAACTGCTATAGTAATATTTGCACTTATAAGTGGAGCTGTATTTGTTGGATATACCGTTGCAACAAAGAATGTAGGTAAAAATAGTAATGACACTAGTGAAAGTAATGTAGTAGAAAAGGAAGCTACCTTAAATTTAGACGAGTTCTTAGTGAATTTAAGTGATGAGGGAAAGTCTAAATTTGTAAAGGTGAAAATTTCCTTAGGGTCAAATTTAGAGAATGAGGAGCTACAAGAAGAACTTATAGCAAAGATTCCGCAAATAAGAGACAGTATAAATAAGGTATTAAGAGCTAAGAAATCTACGGACTTCAAAACAGAGGGAGATGCTTTATTAAAAGAAGAGATAATCGTAAAGGCAAATGAGCTTTTAAATAGTGGTAAGATAACCAATATTTACTTCACAGATATAATTGTTCAATAGGTGACATATGGATAGTCAATTGATTTTAACCTTATTAAAACTTGTAATATTTTTCCCCTTAGTTATAGGATTAATTCTTTGGCTAGGGAAGACCGTTGAGAAATATAGTCACATAAACAGGAAATCTACAATGAGAGTAGTAGAGAGACTAACCATTAGTAAGGATAACTCTCTGCTCATTGTAAAGATAAGAGATAAATTTTATTTAGTAACTTCAGCTCAAGGAAAAATAGAAATTGTAGAAGAAGTTGCAGGGGAAGATTACAAAGAAATTGAAATGATTAAATTGAAGAATAGTAGTGAGTTAAAACAAATCTTTAAAAACAAGTATCTAAAATGGAGAAAGTAAAATATTATTTTAGGAATAAAGGGATAATACATATGAAAAAATTTGATCTAAAAAAGTTTATAAAACCTATAATGCTAATACTACTGGTGTTTTGTGTTATTTCAATTAGTAGTAAAGTAGCTTATGCTACTGGAGATACCATGCCAATTCCAGATATAAATATATCCTTTGGTGATGGGGATGCAAAAACTCCTACTGAATATGTGGACAATATAAAATTATTATTAGTACTAACAGTACTTACAATACTTCCATCAATCCTTATAATGACTACAGGATTTATAAGAATTGTAACTGTACTTTCTTTCTTTAAGAGCGCTATAGGAGCTACATCACTGCCAAAACAAATAATTGTTGGTTTGTCCTTATTTTTAACTTTCTTTGTAATGGCACCTACCTTTTCAGAAATTAATGAGAAGGCAGTTCAGCCTTACATGAAGGAAGAAATAACAATGGATGTTGCTATAGATAAAGGGGTAAAGCCCATGAAGGAATTTATGTTAAAGCAAACTAGAGTAAAAGATTTAAAGTTGTTTCTTGAAGCTGGAAAGGTAGAGGACGCTGTTAAAGTGGAAAAGGATGCAGATGGTAAGGAAACTTATAATTATGATGATGTTCCACTTTATACAATTGTACCAGCCTTTGTTATAAGTGAGTTAAGAACAGCCTTTGAAATAGGATTTTTGTTATTTATACCATTTATATTGGTGGACATTGTAACTGCTAGTGTTCTTATGTCTATGGGTATGTTTATGTTACCGCCAGCTATGATTTCTCTGCCATTTAAATTACTTTTATTTGTATTAGTAGATGGATGGAATTTGTTAAGTCAATCCTTAATACTAGGATTTTAGAGAGGTGATGTAATATGACACAGACTATGGTGGTTGCAATATTACAGGATATGGTGAAGACAGCTTTAATGGCAGCTGGACCAATACTACTTACAGCTACGGCAGTAGGTCTTTTGATAAGTATATTTCAAGCCACAACTCAGATACAAGAACAAACTTTAACCTTTGTACCTAAAATAATAGCTGTGGCAATAGTGGGAATAATTACTGCCACTTTTATAGGAAACACAGTGATAGGTTTTACTCAAAGAATTTTTTCAATAATTTCTAATATAGGAGCTTAGGTGGGATAACGTTGGTAGATATTTTAATGTTTATAGCTTTTTTAATGGTGTTTATGAGGATAACATCCTTGATTTTTACAGTGCCAACCTTTTTCCCAACAGGAACACCCAATATAGCAAAGATTGGTGTAGGACTTATTATATCCATGATTTTATCTCCCATAGTCAGTACTGAAGCATTACCAGAAATAAGTAATATATTTGTTTTAATAGTGCTTATAGGTAAAGAAGTAATCATAGGAATATGTCTAGGATATATAGTAAATTTACTGTTTAGTGTTGTACAGATGGCAGGACAAATTATGGATTTTTCCATGGGCTTTTCTATGATGAGCTTATTTGACCCAGTTGCAGGTGAAAACATATCAGTAATGGGAAGGTTGATGTACTGGATTTGTCTTGCTGTATTTATGTTAATTGATGGACATCTTATTTTAGTGCAGTGTCTTATAGATAGTTTTACTTCAGTTCCTGTAGGAACTGTAACCTTTAATAAAGAAATTTTAGGATATATTATTCAAGTTGTATTTGAATTTTTTACTATTGGGATTAAGATTGCAGTGCCAATAATGCTTATAATACTTATGACGGAAATTGTATTAGGCTTAGTATCAAGAGTTATGCCTCAGCTTAATGCTATGATACTAGGAATGCCAATCAAGATTTTTGTTGGGCTTGCAACCTTTATAATTTCTATTCCTTTAATTATGAAAATTATAGCTTCAAATTTTGGTGCTATTAAGCATATATTCTCGGAAATCTTTACTATGATGCCTTTTATATTAATTTCCGCATCTAATGATAGTGGAGATAAGACGGAAAAGCCTACTCCTAAAAAACTTCAAGATGCTAAGAAAAAAGGTCAAGTAGCTAAAAGTAAGGAATTATCTTCTGCCTTAACTCTTTTAGCAGCTACTTTAGTTATAGCTATCTTAAGTAGCTTTGTGCTGAAGGTATTAAGCTCCAGTATGAAAAAGTATCTAGGGAGCTACTTAAATTTTCAGTTAAGCCAAGAGAGTTTAGTAGGACTTTTAATAAAGGTATTCATGGATATCTTTAAAATATTTATACCAGTGGCAGTTCCTATTATGGTTATAGGCGTAATTGGATCAATAATTCAAACGGGTTTTATATATACTGGAGATCCATTAAAACCTAAGTTTAGTAAACTAAATCCTATAAGTGGATTTAAAAGAATGTTTTCTATAAGATCCTTAGTGGATTTAGTAAAAAATTTGGGTATTGTTTCTATTGTAGGATATATAGGATATAAGTTTGTTATAGATAATTACTATAGTCTTTTGAACTTTGGAAATCTTAAAACAGGAACAATACTTACAGAATTGGCTAGCTTAATAATTAATGTTTTTGTTAAAGTTGGTATAGCCTTATTAATAATAGGATGCATAGATTTTTTATATCAGAAATTCCAACATAATAAGGATTTAAAAATGACTAAACAAGAGATAAAGGAAGAATATAAACAACAAGAAGGAGACCCTATAGTTAAGGGAAAAAGAAAACAAAAGCAAAGAGAAATGGCTATGAGAAGAATGATGCAATCAGTACCAGATGCTACTGTTGTAATTACAAACCCAACCCACATTGCGGTGGCTTTGAAATATGAAGAAAATAGTGGAAAAGCACCAATAGTTGTGGCAAAGGGCAGTGAGTATGTGGCGTTAAAGATTAAGGAAAAGGCTATTGAAAATAATGTACCGATTATAGAAAATAAACCATTAGCTAGACTTATGTTCAAAGAAGTGGATTTAGATAAGGAAATTCCCTTTGATATGTATAAAGCAGTGGCAGAAATATTAGTATTAGTTTATAAAATGAAGAAATAACGTAAAAAAGGATGATAATTATGCTTAAAGATAAGGGATTTAGTATTAAGAATAACTTAGATATAATAGTAGCATTTGGGGTAATTCTTATTGTACTAATGATAATTATACCATTGCCCCCAGGAATACTTGATTTTTTCTTTGCCATTAATATTTCAATATCTATAATTATAATGTTACTTACAATGTTTACTACAAATGTATTGCAATTATCAGTATTTCCAACATTATTACTTGTAACTACTCTATTTAGATTAGCACTAAATGTATCCTCTACTAGACTAATTCTAGGACAAGCAGATGCAGGAAAGATAGTGCAGGCTTTTGGAGAGTTCGTAATTGGTGGTAACTATTTTGTTGGAATAATAATATTTTTAATTATTGTTATTATACAGTTTTTAGTTATAACTAGTGGTGCTGGAAGAGTATCTGAGGTTTCAGCAAGATTCACCTTAGATGCAATGCCAGGAAAACAGATGAGTATAGATGCAGATTTAAATGCAGGAATGATTACAGAAGAAGATGCTAGGAAAAAGAGAATAGATCTTCAAAGGGAAGCAGATTTTTATGGAGCTATGGATGGTGCATCTAAATTTGTTAAAGGTGATGCCATAGCAGGTATTATAATTACTATAATAAATATTTTAGGCGGTATTGTTATAGGGGCAGTAATGATGGATATGAGTATAGGAGAGTCTGCTGCTAAGTTTACACAACTCACCATAGGAGATGGACTTGTAAGTCAATTACCTGCACTGTTAATTTCTACAGCTTCAGGTATATTAGTTACTCGTTCAGGAAGTGATGATAACTTTGGAACACAGGTTTCATCACAATTGACAGCATTTCCAGTAGTTATAGCAATTGCATCTCTAGTACTATTTATCCTTGGATTAATTCCAGGGATGCCTATGCTAGTATTCTTTGCTCTATCTGCAGCAGCTGGAACAAGTGCTTACCTAATGTATAAGGATGAAAAGCAACAAGTTAAGCAGAAGATAGAAATAGAAGAAAAGGAAATTGTAGAGAGTGAGAGTAGAGAGCCAGAAAATGTGATGAATTTAATTTCTGTTGAGCCATTAGAGGTAGAAATAGGCTATGGGCTTATTCCTATGGCTGATGAATCCTCAGGAGGAGATTTGTTGCAGAGAATCTCATCAGTGAGAAGACAATGTGCTATAGAGATGGGAATTGTGGTTCAGCCTATTAGAATTAGAGACAATCTACAAATTAAAAATAATGAATATGTAATAAAGATAAGAGGAACAGTGATAGCTAGAGCGGACATAATGCCAAGTATGTTTCTATGTATGAATTCTTCTGGAGAAGATATAAATATGCAAGGAATAAAGACAATAGAGCCTACCTTTGGAATAGATGCTCTATGGATAAATAAGGATCAAAGAGAAGATGCAGAGATAAAGGGACTTACTGTGGTAGATCCAACTACAGTTATGGTTACTCATCTTACAGAAACTATTAAAGCTCATTCTTATGAACTTCTTGGGCGTCAAGAAACTAAAGTTATTTTAGATTCTGTAAAGGAAAAGTATCCTACTGTGGTAGAGGAACTTGTACCAGACCTTATGACCATAGGAGAAATTCAAAAGGTTTTACAAGGACTTTTAAAAGAGAAGGTATCTATAAAAGACATGGTAACTATATTAGAGTGTCTTGCTGATAATTCGCGAAATACTAAGGATATTGAAATGTTAACGGAATATGTAAGATTTTCACTAAGCAGAACTATTTGCAATGATTTAGTGGATGAAGAACATAGAATTACAGCAGTAACCATATCTCCAGATATAGAAAAGCTGATAGGAAGTAATATTCAAAAATCTATGCAGGGTTCTTTCCCAGCCATAAATCCAGATATTACAACAGAAATATTTAATAGTATCAAGGTAATGTTAGAAAGTACCCACTTTCCAACTAATATACCTATAATTCTAGTTTCTCCAAGAATTAGACCAGCATTTAGAAAGCTTATAGAAATGGTATTTCCAAGTATTGTAGTGTTGTCTTTAAATGAAATACCTAATGATGTAGAGATAAGGACCGAAGGAGTTGTATCTATCTAATGATTATAAAGAAATATGTAGCTTCTACCGTGAAGGAAGCATTAAGTAAGATAGGTAAGGAATTAGGCAAAGATGCTGTAATTATAAGTCAAAGAGCTATAAGAAAGCCTGGTATTAAAGGGTTATTTTCTCCTAAAGTAGTGGAGATAACCGCAGCTGTTGAATCTAAATCTAATGATTTAAGTTGGAATGATAAAGAAATAAATAGTAATAGTATTTTACCAGTAGATATAGTGAAAAATGATGAATTGGAGCTAAGACAAGAAGTTGAAACGATGAAGAGTCTTATAAATTCCTATTTTTCTACTCAAAGCAATAATTCTATAAATGCGGAAATGGAATTAGAAGAATTAGATAACAATAACAAAGAAGAAAATCAATTACAACAAGAAAAGGCTAATAATAGTGAAATTTATTTCAAAGAAGCCAAGGAAAGACTTAGAGAATTAGATATATCTAAAGATATAGTTGAAGAATTAACAGAAACTATAAAAATAAATAAACAAGTGTCTTCCATCGATGAAATCATGAATGGAATTAAAGAGGAACTTGGCGCTACTATAAAAATAGATTCTAGTGAAATAAATGGAACCATAGCTTTAGTGGGTCCTACAGGAGTAGGAAAAACTACAACTATAGCAAAGCTAGCAGGGGAGCTAGCTCTTGTAAAAAAGAAAAAGGTAGGTTTAATTACTGTAGACACCTATAGAATAGGAGCAGTAGAACAGTTAAAAACCTATGCAGATATTATGAATATTGATTTTAAGGTGGTATTTTCATTAACTGAGATGGAAGAAGCTATAAACTCAATGAAAGACTGTGATGTGATCTTATTAGATACTACTGGTAGGAGTAGTAAAAATACTATGCAAGTATTAGAATTGAAGGCTTTTCTAGATAGGGCTAAGGTCGATAATGCTTATTTAGTAGTCAGTGCTACTACTAAGAGTGGTGACATGGACATCATTGCTAATGGATTTTCTAATATAAAATACAATGGACTAATACTAACTAAGTTAGATGAGACTTCAACTTATGGTTCCATACTAAATATATGTAGAAGGACTGAGGTTCCTATTAAATTTATCACTGTAGGACAGAATGTACCAGATGATATAAAGATACCATTGGAGGATGAGATAATAAAATTGGTGTTAGGGGAAAATAGTATATGTTAGACCAGGCTTCGAGATTAAGACAAATGGTATTTGAAAAGCAAGGTACTATGGAAGAAAGCAATAATAGTACTAAAATCTTTACCATAACTTCCGGTAAGGGAGGGGTAGGTAAGAGTAACATGGTAATTAATTTAGCAATTTCTCTTAAAAAACTAGGGAAAAAAGTCTTAGTACTAGATGCAGATTTAGGTATGGGCAATGTAGATGTTTTAATAGGGACTATACCTAGATATACTATTTTTGATATAATATTAAATAATAAATCCGTTAATGAGGTAGTAATAAATGGACCTTTAGGTATAAAAATTTTATGTGGAGGTACAGGACTTTCTAGATTAGATGACTTAAATATGTGGCAAAGAGAAGTTTTAATTAATAAGTTAGGCGAAATAAAAGATTTTGACTATATATTAATTGATACAGGAGCAGGCATAAATAGAACCGTTATGGCTTTTATCGAATGTAGTCATGAAGTTTTTATTGTTACTACTCCAGAACCAACAGCATTAACGGACGCATATAGCTTATTAAAAACCATATGTAATCATAATATGAAAAATAGAGCGAAAATTATTGTTAATAAGGTTTTAACTAAGGAAGAAGGAAATAATACTTTTAATAGACTTAATAGTTCAGCAAATAGATTTCTAGGAGTTAATCTAGTGCATTTAGGAAACATCGCTGAAGATAAAAAATTAGTGCAAGCTGTAAGAATGCAAAGACCTGTGGTATTGTCTTTCCCTAAAAGTGAAGTAAGTGAAAACATTGAGGCTATTGCAAAGGAGTTAGAAGGTATATCTTATAATAAGGGCAATAGCATCCAGGGTATATTTAAAAAAATGCTTAATATTTTTTCATAGGAGGAGAGTATGAAAGCTAATAATATTATGGAAATCAATAATAAAATAGAGATTTATACAAAAAATCGAGAATTAGCAAAATCAAAAATTCAAGATATTGATGAAGAATGTATATATATAGCTATAGCTACACCTATACTAAATGGCATAAGTTATCCTTTAAACACTGGAGACACAGTTAAGTGTAATTATAATGATGGAAAAGGTAATATATATAATTTTTGGGCTAAGGTGAAAGGAAGAAAATTTGATAAAATAGCCTTGATTACATTGGAAAGAGAAAGTGAATTGCAGAAGGTACAAAGAAGAGACTATGTAAGATTGCCCTTTATAAATATGATGAGATATTCACCAATAGATAAATATAATGAAAGTATCCTTAGGGATATTGAAAACTGTAATTATAGGGAAGGACAAACTTTAGATTTAAGTGGTGGAGGTATTAGAATAAAGATAAAGGAAAGTCTTAATTTAGGACAACTAGTCATGTTGAATACTAAGATTAATAACGAAGATATATTAGCCTTAGGTAAAATCGTTAGAGATGAGACACAAAATAAAAATGAATATGTATATGGAGTAAAATTTCAATTTATTGATGATAAGGTAAGGGAAAACATAATACAGTTTATTTTTAAGAACATGAGAAAGTTAATGAAAACGAAGTAGGAGGGAAATGATGTGTCTGTAGCTTGTGATGTAGATGTTAGAGAAGAGATAATTAAAAAAAATATACCTCTTGTAAAGTATATTGCTTCCAAGATTATCGTAGGAAAAAATAAATATGTTGAATATGAAGACTTAATAAGTTATGGAATGATTGGGCTTATGGATGCTATAAATAAGTATGATGACACTAAGGGTATGAAATTTTCCACCTATGCTGCCATAAGAATAAATGGAAGTATTATAGATGAAATACGAAAAAATAGTCCTATATCGAAAAGAGCCATCGATAAGCTTAATAGATACAATAAGGTAGTGGAAGAATTACAAAATAAGCTTTACAGAGAACCAAAAGATATTGAAGTAGCTGAAAGGATGGAAATAAGTTTAAAGGAGCTTACAGATATACAAGGTTATGTAAACTATATTTCAATGATGTCCTTAGAAACTATTTTATTTGGGGATGATGAGGAAATGTCTTTAATCAATTCTATAGAGGATACTAAAAGTCCTTCTCCACAAAAGTCTTTGGAAGAAAAAGAAATGCTAGAGTACTTGAGGAGAGGCCTGGATAATCTAAAGGAAAGAGATAGACTTATACTAAATCTATACTACTTTGAAAAACTTACTTTAAAACAAGTAGGAGCAGTGTTAGAAGTATCAGAATCAAGAGTTTGTCAACTTCATAGTAGAGCTATTTTAAATTTAAGAAAAGAAATTGAGAAACTCCAATATGATATTAGATCGTAGAAGATAGGTGAGAATATGTATATTTTATTAATTATTATTGGGGTGGCTTTAATTGCTACAAATATAAGGGCTATAATGAGAGAAGAAAATAACTTTAGTAAAGCTATGATAGATGCAGAATCTAATATAGATGAAGTAGATATGAGACTTATTGAAATAAGAAGTGAGTTTGCTAAAACAATTACAGAATTACAAAGAGAAATAAATGATTTAAAAAAAGTAAATCATACTGAATTTATTAAAAATGAATTATTAGAAAAAAGGGATGATTCAGATAAAAATATTAGTAACGATGAGTACATAAATACCTTGGTAGATAAGATTGATTCCTTAGATGATAATATTATTCTTGAAGGAAAAAATGTGAATGAGTTAATAGATGATTTAAAAGAAGAAGAAAAAGACAGTAATCCTAAAAAAGATATAAAAGGTAATAGCTTAAAAGTAGAAGAAGTAAAAGCCTTATTAGCTGAAGGCTTAAGTGAAGAAGGCATAGCACAACAGCTGAATATAGGAAAGGGTGAGGTCTTATTAATAAAGGAATTATATTTAAAATAAAAAGGTGTATGAGAGCTTTAAGTGATAGAAAAATTTTATTTGGTATAGGCATTGGCATAATACTAGGAATATTTTTTACTATACCTGCAAAAATAGATTATAAACTTAGCGATGGTGAAATTGAAATAAGAGCAAAAAAGTTAGGAATGACCTATCCAGACCAGATTAAAATTGATATAAAGGCGGGTGCAAACAATGATTAGAGGATTGTATACAGTAGCTTCAGGAATAATTACCAGTGAAAAAAATCAAAGTGCTATTATGAATAACATAGCAAATATAAACACCACAGGATATAAATCGCAGATATTGTCCATGAAGAGTTTTGATGAGGTATATATTTCTAATAAAGATGGAAAAAACAATGAAAGAGTAACCATTGGAGCTATGAGTAATGGAGTAGAAATAAATGATCGAACCACTAATTTCTCACAAGGAACTATAAAGGATACAGGAGTAACAACTGATTTTGCCCTTCAGGGAGAAGGATTTTTTGTAGTTCAAAGACAAACCGCTAATGGAGCTACAAATTATTATACAAGAGATGGTCATTTTGCTGTAGACACTTCAGGATATTTAGTCACCTCTAATGGAGATAGGGTACTTAGTAGGAGTGGAAATGGACTAGCACCTATATATATAGGTGAAGGAAGTATTTCTGCAGACAATATTGGGAATATATCTGTGGATGGACGAGAAGTTGGCAGATTAGCTGTAGTTAATTTTCCAAAGGATAACCAAGGTAAATATGAAAATCTTAATGAATTTACATATAACCTTTATGAAGGAGTTAATCCTACCTTTGTTAATAATCCTTATGTGGTTAATAAATCTCTTGAAGGATCTAATGTTAGCGTAGTTCAAGAAACTAGTAACATGATGACTGTTATGAGAAACTTTGAAAGTAATGCAACTATTTTAAAGGTTTTAGATTCTACCTTGGACAAGGCTGTCAATGAAATAGGTAAAACTAGATAGAATTAATAGAGAAAGAAAAATTTGAGGAGTGAGTTTATGTACGGTATGTTTTACACCAATAGAAGTGCAATGGAGGCACAACAGAATAAATTAGACTTAGTATCAAATAATATAGCAAATTCCGGTACTATTGGATATAAAAAAGTAACATCTACATTCCAAGACCTTTATACCAGTTCATTAGAGAGACTAGGAGTACCATGGTCTAAGAATGCAAATACTGAACTTTATGTTGGTACAGGAGTGAAATCTACTAATGAAGTTAGAATAAAAACTCAAGGAAGCTTAACTAATACAAAGATANNAGATGGAGAAGGATTCTTTAAGGTATATAAACAAGATGGAAGTGTAGCCTACACTAGAAATGGAAACTTCAAAGTGGATGCTTCAGGAATTTTAGTAGATAATAATGGATATAGATTATCTATAACTGATGCTAATGGTAATGAGATAAATGTGCCAGGGGGTCAAATTAACTTTGCTAAAGATAAGTTTTCTATAGATGCAAATGGAGCTTTATCCTTAGATAATGATGGAAGCTCTATAAAAGTTGGAGATATTAAAACCTATAAGACCATAGGTGATACAGATTTTATTTCTGCAGGACAAAGCTTATTTGTTCCAATAGAAGGAGCTACTGTAATGGAGACTACGGATAGAGATATTTATCAAGGGTTTACGGAAAGATCTAATGTAGATATGTCTACTGAGATGACTGACATGATTGTAGCCCAAAGAGCTTTTCAATTAAGCTCCTCTGCATTAAAAACTGCAGATGATATGTGGGGAATGATAAACAATTTAAGATAGCAATGGAATAGAAAAGAATGAAAGACATAGTTTTTCATTCTTTTTTTATGTACTAAAACATATAATATAATATTAACAAAGGATAAGCTTTAAATAGGAGGGGTGATATTATGGGGTAGGATATTTATTTGGATGTTTGCTAAGTATATTATTTTGGAAGTTTGATAGACATAGATTAGCAATAGAAGTCAATGAGAAATTTAGTTCTAAAATAAGAAGCAAAGTAGTTTTACAATGGGTATACTTTATACTTATATCTACCATAGGGGTAATGATAAGTCTTATATCTAATAGGGAAATTGTTAATGCTATTGTAGCTTTCTTCGTTATAGAGATAAGCAATAGTGAAAGAAAAACAGTAATTAAAAAGTCCACTGAAAAAAAGGAGTTTTACAATACTTTATCCTTAATTAGCAAATCATTGATTTGTGGTTTTTTGGCACCCTTAATTTATATTATAATCATAGGTAATGGAGGAGGAGTAATATATACATTAATATATTATATGAGTGACGATGAGAGTCTAAAGTTTATTAATGGTATATTAAATGTGTTAAATATTATTCCAACTTTAATAGGTGGAATATTCTTATATATTGTCTATATTATTAGAAATAAAACCTTTAAAATTAATTTCAAGGGGGATTTTTTAAAAAATCTATTTACTAATCCACTTTTAAACATTTATATTTTTGCTGCATATATTGAATCAGTTAATTTTTACTACATAGAAGATAAGGGGGTACATTATCTAAAAAGTTATGGAGTGTATCAAGGAAAGATTGATGATTTATGTGTTAAGGATTTTTTAACTGTTATATATGGAGTATGTTTTATTTTCTTTGTTATATTTTGGATTTATATTATTAATAAGGGTTCATTTTTTAAATTAGTGGTACAGTAAATAAAAGGAGACTGTCTTTAAGGACAGCCTCCTTTGGAGTTAAAGAATTACTTAATTTGGTTTATAACCTCTGTAAGAGGTGGGATAACTTGTTTCTTTCTAGAAACTATCTGGTCAATATATGCTGTTCCATTGTTTAACTTAATGTTAAAGGCTCTTGAGAATACTTCTTTGTGTTCACCACACACGATGAATAAAGAAGAACTTTTAAATATGTCAGTAACCATAAGAATAATTAGGTCAAACTTTCCTTGATTTGCTTTTTCATTCATTACAGTTTTTAAATCATTAATTAGTGGAGTAAATCCATCCATATAAGTAGTTGTTATTTGTCCAACACCTACTTTAAAATTACCCATATTAAAGATTTTGAAATCTTGGTATAAAAGTTCTTTTGAGCTTTTTCCTTCTAATGAAGTTCCCGCTTTAAACATCTCTTGGGCAAATTTTTCTATATCTATACTTGCAATTTCAGCTAATCTCTTTAGGATAATTTCGTCTACAATAGTTGCTGTTGGAGATTTTAATAGTAGAGTATCGGAAATAATGGCGCCACATAATAATCCAGCTACTTTCTTAGATGGTCTAATTCCATTTTCAAAGAATATATTAGCAACTATGGTAGAAGTACTTCCTACAGGCTCATTTCTAAAGTATATTGGTTGACCTGTTTGAATATCTCCTATTCTATGGTGGTCGATAATTTCTAAAATGTCTGCATCTTCAAGACCGTCTACAGACTGAGTCTTTTCGTTATGGTCCACTAAAATTACTTTCTTTCTTTGTTGGGTTATTAAATGATATCTAGAAATGCTTCCAACCACGGAACCATCTTCATCTAAAACTGGATAACTTCTATATCTAGTTTCTAGCATAATATCTTTAATCTCCTCAATGAAGTCACTAGTAGAGAAGGTAATTAAATTATTTTTAGTCATTACGTATTCTATAGGAATACTTTGAGGTATTAGTCTAGCAGCAGTAAAAGAGTCATAAGGAGTAGTGATTATAGTGCAGCCTTTTTCTTTAGCTAGGTCAATAATTTTTTCAGAGGGAGTTGTATTATTAGTGATTATCATTAATCTAGCATTACAATCTAATACAAATTCTTGAACTAACTCACGGTCTCCACAGATACAAATATCTTCCGCTTCTATTAAATTTCTATCATTTGGTTCCATCATAGAAACTACAACTTTACCCTTAAGTTCTAAGTTTTCATCTGATAAGTAAACAATTTTAGCGGATAGAGTTTCTAAAATGTTACTTAGACTTGTTTTACTTTTAGCTAAAACGTAATTATCCCAAATATCTAGATAACTAGCAGCCAGATTTGATACAGATACAATTCCAGCTAATTTTTCATTAGGATATATAACTGGGAGAGTTTTAATATTTTTTTGCTTCATTATAGACCAAGCCATTTTTAAGGATATGTCTGAAGCAATAGGAGCTACTGTATCTATTTTTAAATCTATAATTTGAGGTTTTACAGTTTGAACAAGCTGTGGTGGCTGAACTCCAAAGTAATCTAGGATAAATTGAGTTTCTCTACTAATTTCCCCTAGTCTAATTGGAATAGCATTGATTCGTTGAGTTTTATTTTTAAACTCTGAATAAGCAATGGCTGCACAAATAGAATCAGAGTCAGGGTTTCTATGACCTGTTATGTATACTTTATTTACCATGAATAACCTTCCTTTATAATATCTATTCTTATTTATAATTAGTATTTTAAAGGTTTATTTACCTTATGTAAAGTTAAAGTTTTCATATACTGGTAGGATGGTACATATATTTTAATGATAGATTATTTCTAACTATAAATAAAAAAAATGTAAGGGGGAAAAAATGTGAGTGCTAAAGAATATAGAGGGCTATCTACCAATGAAATAGAAGATAGGCTGAAAGAATACGGATTAAATGAGTTACAGAGTAAGAAAAAAGTGTCACCTATAAAAATATTCTTGTCACAATTTAATGATTTGATTATTTGGATACTAATGGTGGCAACTGTTATATCAGGTTTTATGGGGGATAAAGCAGACGCTATAACTATTCTAATAATTATAGTAATGAATGGAATTTTAGGTTTTGTACAAGAATATAAAACTGAAAAATCCTTAGAACAGTTAAAAAAATTATCCTCACCTACTGCTAAGGTAATAAGGGATGGAAAAATTGAAGTTATTAATTCCATATATCTAGTACCAGGAGATTTGGTTATATTAGAAAGTGGGGATAGGATACCTGCTGATAGTATTTTAGTTGAAGGAAATAATGTTATGATGGATGAATCTCTTCTAACTGGTGAATCCGTAGGAGTGCACAAGAATCCAGAGGATAGTGATAATAATATATATATGGGAACTATCGTATTAACAGGTAGGGGAAAAGCAAAGGTATATGGAACTGGAATGAATACAGAAATGGGTAGAATAGCTCATATGCTTCACTCTATAGAAGATGAACCGTCTCCACTAAAGGAAAGATTAAATTCACTTGGAAAGGTACTTGTAGTTCTTTGCTTAACTATATGTGCTGTGGTAACCTTTTTAGGTATTTATAGAGGTGAAAATGTCTATGACATGTTTTTATCTGGCGTTAGTTTAGCTGTTGCTGCGATTCCAGAAGGGTTATCAGCTATAGTAACTGTTGCCCTTGCATTAGGAGTATCAAGAATGCTTAAGAGAAATGCCCTAGTAAGAAAGTTACCAGCGGTAGAAACTCTAGGATGTACATCTGTAATATGTAGTGATAAAACAGGAACTTTAACAGAAAATAGAATGACGGTAACAGCACTTCTTCATAATGGAAAAATTCATGATATTGATGAAGATAAAAGTTTTGACCATGATATTTTAAAAAAGATATTTGTATATTGTAATGATTGTAACTATAATTATTATTCTAATTCCATGGAAAAGGCTTTAATGGGAGATCCAACAGAGACTGCTTTAATAAAAGGCTTCTTTAAAAAGGTTTCTGAAATAGAAGGATTTAATAGTAAAGTAGAGAGGATTTTTGATATCCCATTTGATTCTACAAGAAAAATGATGACAGTAATTGTGAAGGACGTAACTACTAAGAAGGATGTATGTTATGTTAAAGGAGCTCCAGAGCGAGTACTTGATAGATGTTCACATATATTAGTAAATGGAAGGGTAGAGCCATTAACTATTCCTTATAGAAGAAGTGCAGAAAAACTTATTGATGATATGTCCTTTAGAGCTCTCAGATGCATTGCAGGTGCATATAAAGAGAATAACTTAATTAAAGGAGACAAGGTGGAAAATGGTTTAATTTTTGTAGGGGTGGCTGGAATTATAGACCCACCAAGAAAAGAAGTAAAGGATGCAGTTTTAAAATGCAGGGTTGCAGGAATAAGACCAGTTATGATTACAGGTGATCACAAAAACACAGCCTTTGCTATAGGAAAAGATCTAAATATATGTAATGAAAGCAAGGAAGTAATTACAGGAGCTGAACTTGATAGAATAAATGATAAAGAACTTGAAAAGTCCATAGATGATTATAGAATATTTGCGAGAGTTAGCCCTAAACATAAATTAAGAATAGTAAAGGCTTTTAAAAGTAGGGGTAATATTGTAGCTATGACTGGGGATGGAGTTAATGATGCCCCTGCTATTAAAGAAGCTGACATTGGAATAGCTATGGGAATTTCAGGAACAGATGTAACTAAAGAAGCTGCATCTATGATATTATTAGATGATAACTTTGCTACTATTGTAACTGCAGTTGAAGAAGGTAGAGTTATATATGATAATATTAGAAAATTTATAAGATATCTATTATCTTGTAACTTAGGTGAAGTATTGACTATGTTCTTAGCTTCATTGTTTTATTTAGAAGTACCACTTCTTCCAATTCAAATTTTATTTGTAAATTTAGTTACAGATGGACTTCCAGCTATAGCTCTTGGAGTAGATCCACCAAATAAAAACATAATGTATGAAAAGCCAAGAAAAAAAGGTGAAAGTGTTTTTGCAAGGGGATTAAAAGAAAAGATATTAATTAGAGGTGCATTAATTGGTGTTTGTACAGTTCTTGCATTCTTAGCGGGTAAATATTATGGATATGGATTAGGAGTATGTAGAACTTTAGCCCTTGGAACTCTAATTTGCTCACAGTTAATTCATGTATTTGAATGTAGAAGTGAAAAGTATTCTCTATTTGAAATCAATCCTTTTAGCAATATGTATTTATTGGGTTCTGTTATTATTTCAGTGACAGCACTTTTGTTAGTAATATATGTTCCTATGTTACAAGGTATATTCCATACCATGTCTATAGGTATTGGACAGTGGGCAATCATTGTATTTTTCTCAGGAATAATATCCTTTATTAATAGCATTGCCACTTTTGTAGGAAACAGAACTAAGAATATTTTAAGTGAAAAATAGCCAAGGTACTTTTTAATGTGTTTATCCTTATAGTAAATAGTTCTGTTATTTAAACTGTCTGCAATAAGGGAAGTATATCACTCTAGGTACCATGGCTGTTTTATATGTTCTGGAGCTTTTTAAAGTAATAAAAGTTTGAGAGAATTTAATAGCCTGTACGAATTCTCTCATTGTAAAGTTTATTAAAGACTTATAAAAGATTAGCAAAGATGGAGGCACCAATTACTGTGAATAAACCTGCTACTGCTATTGCAAGACCACTCATGGCACCTTCTATTTCTCCAATTTCCATTGCCTTTGCAGTTCCTATGGCATGGGAAGAGGTTCCTATGGCGATTCCTTTAGCAATTGGTTCATGGATATGAAATACCTTACAAATAATTTCAGCAAGGATATTACCAATAATACCAGTTACAATAATAACAGCTACTGTAATTGTGACAATTCCATTTAACTCTTCTGAAATTCCCATTCCTATAGCTGTAGTAATGGATTTTGGAAGCAAGGTTACATACTGTTCATGGGTAAACTTAAAAAGCAGAGCAAATAAAAATACACTTATAAGACTGGCTGCTACTCCAGAAAAAATTCCTATTATAATAGCTTTAAAATTGTTTTTTAATAAATCCAGTTGCTCGTATAGAGGAATTGCTAGACATACTGTAGCAGGAGTTAGTAAATAGCTTAAATATTTTGCTCCATTATTGTAACTTTCAAAATCTACTTTAAAAATAACTAAAGCTACCATTACAAAAAGAATTGAAATAAGTAAGGGATTAAAGATCCCATTATTAAATTTCTTTTTTAAAAACAACCCTATTTCATAGCCTAGAATACTGACTACTACTCCGAAAAATGCTGAATTGCATAATAAATCCTTCAATTTTTATTCATCCTCTCTAGTTTAATCATAAACTGGGTAACTTTACCTGTAACTATCATTACAATAACTGTGGTTAAAATAGTTATTATAATAACAGGAATACAAATATCCTTTAGTACATCCCAAGAAACTAATAAACCAACTGCTGCTGGTATAAACATAAGAGGCATAATTTCTATTAAAAAAGTTCCAGTTTCTTTAACTTGTTCAAGGGAAATTATTTTTACTTTTAAAACTATAAGCATGAGAATTAAACCATATATGCTAGCAGGAATAGGTAATGGAATAATATATTTTAATATTTCTCCAATAAAAGTTACTGCCAAAATAATTGCAAATTGACGAAAATACTTCATATAAACATCCCTTTCTAAATTGGTACTACCAATTTAGAATTGTACATCTTTTTTATAGGTATGTCAAAAAAACACAGGATACAAGTAGTATCCTGTGCTAACTAAAAAGTTAAGTTTTTCTATTACGCCCCAGCCAAGGGAGCTTCATTACTTATTTAAACCTTCTATCTTGTCTTACTCTCTGTATCTTCTTTTGACCACCTTCAACAGGAACTAAGTCTCTCTTATTAGTAAGGTTCATAACGTTCATTATGCTTATGTAGTCCTTAAATTTCTTTTTCTTCTTTTTCTTTTTAGAATAATCAGGTTTTAAACCTTGGATCAATAAAGAATGACCTTGAGATACAGGAATGAATTCTGGCTTTTTAAACCATCTCTTTTTCTTATAAACACAAGTTGCTATAGTTCTAGCACTGTCTTGTTTTACTACAATAGTAACAATAATAGTATTTAAAATTCCAAGAAAAGATTTTTCCTCTGTTTTAACAGATAAAGCTCTTCCTTGAACTTGCGTTATTCTATCACCATATCTATTTATAAAAGCGTTAGAATAACTTTGTGATAATTTGTCTTTGAATCCCATATGAATAACTCCTTTACATGAAGAATAAATAACTACGTATAATATCTGACTGTATTCAAGTGTATAATATTACACAATACCATTATTATATAATAATTAAGTTGTTATAACAAGTTTATGTTTAATTTTTAAAAATTATAATATGAATTTTTATGTTTTTGTTCCAAAAGTCCTTTTATAAGAATATTAATATACTAAATGATTTTATTTGGGAGGACAGTATGAAAAGAGTTTTAAAACCCAGTGAAGTTTTGTACGATTTTGAAATTGTTGAAGATAGAGAAATAGAAGGCGAATTTATATTGCCACAATATAAGGATGCATATAATAAAATAAAAACCTCACTTCTTTTAAATGGTGAAGGGTATAATATTTACTTAGTTGATGAATTTTGCAAGGATAGAGTAAAACATATTATTAGCTATGTAAAACATATATTGAAGGATGGAAAGCCACCAAAGGATATATGTTATGTTATAAAAGGAAATGCAAAGGAGCCTATTCATTTGTTTGTTAACAATGGATATGGAAATAAGCTTAAAAAGGTAGTAGATAAGATTCAAGAGTTTTATGCAAAAAGTATATTTAAATTTTATAATGGCATAGATAATAAAGAAAAAGAACACCTTATTAGCACTATTAAAGACAGACGTAGCAAAATAGTAGGAGATTTAATTAAACTTTCTAAAGACTATGGTTTTGATATAAAAACTAGTGGGGATGGATTTACATTTATACCCCTAGTTGATGGAAAAGAAATGACAGAGGATGAATTCGATAATCTTAAGGAAGAAGAAAAATTTGAAATATTAAATAAAGTTGATGAGTTAAAAATAAATGCTAATGATATATTAGAAAAGTTAAGAAATATGAAAAGTGATGAAATAAATAGAATTAGAGAGATAATGGATAACTTTTTTAAAGAAGAAATGGAAGAGTTAAATGTAGTAATAGAAGAAGAATTTAAGGATGATAGTGAGGCTAAGGCTTATATTCATTACTTAATCACTGAGATTAAGGGCGAACTTGAGGAAAACTATTCTATAAGCTATGAGGATGATGAAGAAGCTATAAGAGACATTATATATAAATATGATGTAAATGTAATTGTTGATAATTCAGATATTGAGTATCCACCAGTAATCTTTGAAGAAGATCCTAGTGTATCTAACCTTTTTGGGTCTATAGATTATGAAAATCATAATAATATATATGTATCTACAGTAAAATCCATAAGAGCAGGTAGTTATGTAAGAGCTAATGGGGGATGTCTAATTCTCAGAGCCAGTAGTCTACTTAGTAATTCTCAGTCTTATTATTATTTGAAAAGAGCTATAATATCAGAAAAAGTAGATTTAGATTACAACAGAGGATATATAGAACTATTCACTTTAAGTGGTTTAAAACCAGTACCTATGCCTATTAACACTAAAGTAATAATAATTGGAGATTATGATATTCATGACGCTTTATATAACTATGATAAAGAATTCAGAACAATATTTAAGACAAGAGCTGACTATAGGGGAGTATTAAAGGCCGAGAATAAGGTTAAAACTGTATTACTAAAAGAAATAAATAGATTGTCTAAGGAAAATAATATTAAACCTATAACATCTAGTGGCATAAGAGAAATTGCAAAATTTTTATCTAGAAAGGCAGAAAATAAAAATAAGGTACATTTCGACCATGATGAATTATCAAACCTTATAATACAAGCTAATTATAAAGCAGAAGAAGAGGCAAGGGAATTTATTGATGGAGATGATATAGAGAACATTGCTTATAGGAAAGAGCCTATAGAAAGAGAATATCTAGAGTTATATGATGAAAAAAAATTGCTGATAGATGTTTCAGGAAGCAAGGTGGGACAAATTAACGGGCTTTCTGTCATTGATACGGGATATACAAGTTTTGGTAAGCCTGTTAAAATAACCTGCACCTGTTTTAAGGGGGAAGGAAAAATCATTGATGCTCAAAGAGAATCCAACCTAAGTGGTAAAATTCATACTAAGGGAATTAATATTTTAAAAGGATATATTAATAATATCAATGGAGGATATAAAACTCTGCCAGTAGATTTCAATCTTAGCTTTGAGCAGTTATATGGAGTTATAGATGGTGATAGTGCATCAGTAGCTGAAGCATTAGCTATAATATCTGCTCTTTGCAAGATTCCTATTAAACAAAATATTTCAATTACTGGATCTATAAATCAATTTGGTCAAGTACAGCCTATAGGTGGTGTAAATGAAAAAATTGAAGGATTCTTCGAAGTGTGTAAAATCATGGATGATACGGAAGGGAAGGGAGTTGTTATTCCTCTATCTAATAAAGATGATTTAGTACTTTCAAGAGAAGTTGAGAGAGCAATTTTTGAAGGAAAATTTAAAATATATACTATAGAAACTGTAGAAGATGCCATGGAGTTAATATTTGATGCTGAAGAAATTACTATGGATAATATAATGGAGTTAATAAGTAAGCAGTGTATAGAATATGATAAGAAATGATGGTAAAGAAAGGGTGGAAATTCCTTGAAACCCCCATGAACAGAACAAATAGTTAACTATTAATATATGTAAAAATTAATATATGTATATAGTAATATAGATATATTGTTATATAACTAGCTAGTCTTATGGGAATGTATTAGCATACCATATATTTTCAATATTGATGAAATAAATATACAATAAATAAGTGTAAGGTGGAGAGTATTATGCAACTTTTAAGGTGATGAGTTGTAATAATACCCTCCATTTATAGTTAATTAAATTTTCAAAATAGAGCTATTACCATTGTAATAGCAGCATGACTATAGAGGGTTTTGAGCTTGGAAACATCTATTTTTGTTTTATTATTTTAATCAACTAAAGGCCTGATTAATAATTTTATATCATTATAATTATTCTATATAAAGAAATTTATGAATGTTGCGAAAATTAAAATATAAAGTGTAAAAACTTTATATTAATAAACTTTGAATGGGGATGGGTATATGAAAAAGAATTTTAACAGCTTAAAGAGTAAACTTATAATTTCGTTGCTAGGAGTATCTATTATCCCTTTAATTTTTATATCATTATTGGTTTATAATGAATGTTATAGTTTGCTTAAAGATAACTTAAAGTACTCCACTAGTCAAACGCTAGTAGAGGTGAATAGAGGGATAGAAAATTATTTTAATACAGTTGCAAATCAAATAAATTCACTAACACTTAACAGTAAATTTATTGAGTTGGATAATAGCAGTGAAAGCATTAAAGATATAATAAGTCATATGAATAATGTAGAAGTATCAGATTCTAACATTAGTACAGTATTTTATGGAACAGAGAATGGTGATTTTTATGCTTCCCACAAAATTAATCTTCCAGATGGATATAATCATAAGGAGAAGGAATGGTATACTTTAGCTACAGCAAATAAGGACTCTTATATAATTACATCTCCATATACTAGTGCTGAAGATCAAAAAACTACGGTTACACTGGCTAGGACAGTGGTAAAGGATGGACAGGTTGTTGGAGTTGTTGGATTAGATTTATCTTTAGATGTTTTTAGTTCAAGTATATCTAATATAAAAATAGGTGATGAAGGAGTTGTAGTTGTATGTAGTAGTAATGGTGATATTGTATCTCATACAGATGAAGGCTTAATAGGTAAAAATTTAATAGAGGTAGATGAGAAACTTAAATCTGTAGTAGATGATAATTCAGGTTTTATAGAATTAAGTAATAATGGAAAAAGAAATTTTGTAGTTTATAATTTGAATTCATTAAAAAACATAAAATTAGTAGCATTTATACCTGAAATAGAATTATTGAAAGATACTAATGCAGTTAGAAACTTTTTAATAATAGGGATAATTGTAATAGGAATAGCTACAACAATTATAAGTATAATTTTAGGAGAAGGCATCGCTAAAAACATGAAAAAGGTTAAGAACGTAATATCTAAAGCTGCCAAAGGAGATTTCACAGGTAAAGTAGAAATTAAGTCCAAAGATGACTTTAAAGAATTAGGAGATTACTTTAACAATATGATGCAATCCATTGCACTATTGATGAAAAATGTGGACAAGTCATCTCAGGTGGTATTAAAAACTGCAGCTGATTTAGCTATCATGTCTAATGAAACTACTATTGCCCTTTCACAAACTCATATAGCCATGGATGAAATAGCTTCAGGTGCTTCTAATCAAGCTGAAAGTACTATTCAATGTGCAAACCATATGGAAGATTTAGCTGTAGGAATTGATAATATAGAAAATTCCTCTACAGAAATTGATAGTATATCTAAAGATACAAAGAATTATAGTATTGAAGGAAGCAAAATAGTTTCAGAGCTAATAAACAGTTCTACGAAAATAAAAGATACTTTTGAAGTTGTTGGAAATATAGTGAAAGAAGTAAATGAAAGTATGGATCAAATAAATCTTATATCTAAAACAATTTCTGATATAACAGAACAAACTAATTTATTATCTTTGAATGCATCTATAGAGGCAGCTAGATCTGGCGAGGCAGGTAAGGGGTTTGCGGTAGTAGCTAATGAAATAAGAAGATTAGCAGATCAATCAAAGAGTTCAACTGATAGAATAAATGTTATGATTAAAGCCATAGAAGAAAAATCTATGTTAGCTGTATCTGCTATAAATAACTCTCAACAAGTGGTAGATGAAGAAGGAAAAATGGTAAGTGAAACTTCACAAATTTTTGAAAACATATCTGGAAGTGTACTTGAGTTATCAAGTAAGATAAGTGAAATTAAAAAATCTATTGAGAATATTCAATATGAAAAAATTAATGTAGTAAGAGAAATAGAAAATGTTACATCAATTTCAGAAAGCACTGCTTCAGCCACAGAAGAAATATCAGCTTCTACAGAAGAAATTACTGCTAATATGGATGAAATTTCAAGATATACTCAGAATTTAAATGAATTATCTGAAACTTTAAAATTTGAGATTTCAAAGTTTATAATTGAATAATACATTATATAAAAAATGTATGAGTGAATTTCACTCATACATTTTCAAATTATATAAAGAATTTAATTTCAGAATAATTATACATTAAATCTAAAGTTTACTACATCTCCATCTTGCATTATATATTCTTTTCCTTCAAGTCTGTAGAAGCCTTTTTCTTTAGCTGCAGCTTCAGAGCCACATTCAACTAACTTATCAAAGGAAATTACCTCAGCACGGATAAATCCACGTTCAATGTCGGTATGAATTTTACCAGCAGCAGCAGGTGCCTTTGTACCTATTTTAATTGTCCAAGCTCTTACCTCTTGAACACCAGCAGTTAAGTAGCTCATTAGTCCAAGAAGTTTATAACTTGCATGGATTAGTTTATCAAGGCCTGATTCTTCAAGACCATACTCTGAAAGTAAGTCTTTCTTTTCTTCATCGTCTAATGTAGATAATTCTTCTTCTAATTTAGCACATACTATGATAATTTCAGATTTCTCCTTAGCAGCATAGGCTTCTACTTCTTTTACCATTTCGTTTTCTCCGCCACACTCCATTAAGTCTTCTTCACTTACATTGCATGCATATAATACAGGTTTAGAAGTTATTAAGAAAAGAGATTTAACAAATTCTTCTTCTTCATCTGTAAACTCTAAAGTTCTAACTGGCATATTGTCTTCTAAATGTTTTTTGATTTTTTCCATAATTGCATATTCAACTTTTGCAGTCTTATCCCCTGAGCGTACTAGTTTTATAGATTTTTCCATTCTTCTTTCTAGCACTTCTAAATCAGAAAAAATTAATTCTAAATTAATAGTTTCAATATCTCTTATAGGCGATACAGATCCTTCTACATGAACAACATTATCATCTTTAAAACACCTAACAGTATGAACTATTGAAGCTACTTCTCTTATATGAGATAAAAACTTGTTTCCAAGTCCTTCACCTTTACTTGCTCCTTTAACTAATCCTGCTATGTCATAGAATTCTATAGCAGTATGTACTTGTTTTTTAGAATTATATAATTTTTGTAATACATCAAGACGGCTGTCAGGTACACTAACAACTCCTACATTTGGCTCTATAGTACAAAATGGATAGTTAGCAGACTCTGCTCCTGCTTTTGTAATAGCATTAAATAATGTACTCTTTCCTACGTTAGGTAAACCTACTATTCCTAATTTCATATAATATTCGTCCTTTCTATGTAAACCATGTGGCTTATTACTTAAAAATTTCATTCTTTTAAATTATACTCTACAGAAAAGGTAATTTCAATAATTCTACAAGTTATATAGAGTAATTAGGAAAAGCTCGTAGAAAAATAAGGAATTATATTATAAAATTTAAATATATTGGAAATTAATTGGAGATTCTTTATATATATTTATAAATTTGTTTAAAAAAGTTTTTCATTTAGGGAATATTTAAAAGGAATTTATGTAAACTTATAGAATTATTTATGGTACAATGATAAGTGTATAAATGGATTCTGTAGTTTATATTTTATAAACCATAGACATAACAAAGGAGAATATATAATGGAATTTAAACACTTTTCAGTAATGTTAGAAGAATGCATAGAAATGTTAGATATTAAAGAAGATGGTATATATGTTGATTGTACTTTAGGTGGAGCAGGTCATTCAAAGGAAATTTTAAAGAAACTTTCACCAAAAGGAAGATTAATAGGAATAGACCAAGATTTAGATGCACTTAAGGCTGCAAAGGAAAAGCTAAAGGATTTTAATAACGTTACCTATGTACACAATAATTTTTATAATATTAAGGACATATTGGATTCTTTAGGAGTAGAAAAAGTTGATGGTATACTCATGGATTTAGGAGTTTCATCTTATCAGTTGGATCAAGGTGAAAGAGGCTTTAGCTATATGAAGGAAGCAGACTTAGATATGAGAATGAATAGGGAAGAAGCTTTTTCAGCCTATAATGTAGTGAATGAGTATAGTGAGGATGAACTCTTTAGAATTCTTAGAGATTTTGGTGAGGAGAAGTTTTCAAGAAGAATTGCTAACAGGATAGTAGAAAAAAGAAAAGTGAAACCTGTTGAAACTACCCTTGAACTTGTAAAAATTATAGATGAGTGCATACCTGCCAAGTTTAAAAGGGAGGGAGGACACCCTGCTAAAAGAACATTTCAAGGTATTAGAATAGAAGTAAACAGTGAATTGAGTATTTTAGATAGAGCCATAGGCGATGGCATAGAAGCTTTAAATAAGGATGGAGTTATGGGAATAATTACATTCCATTCTTTAGAAGATAGAATTGTAAAAAATAAGTTTAGAGATTTAGTGGATCCATGTAAGTGTCCTAAGGATCTTCCTATGTGTGTTTGTGGGAAAAAGCCAATAATTAAATTAATTAACAAAAAGCCTATAGAAGCTACTAAGGAAGAACTTGATAATAATTCAAGAAGTAAAAGTGCCAAGTTAAGGGTATGTAAAAAGATTTAGTTCTAAAAACTAGATGGGGGTAGTAAAATGGTAGTAGAAAATAGAAAAAATGGGGTAAGTGGGAATACAGCCTTAGCTTCTCAGGTAAATCCGTTACCTAGAGAAAGGGTAAAAACTCCTACTAAACAAGGCCCAAGTAAAGAAGAATTAAGAAAAATTAGGAAGCAAAAGATAGCAAAATTTTTAAAGCTTAATGGAAGTATAGTAGCAGCAGGATTAGTAGGGGCTATTATTGTATCTAGATACAGTGCTATATATAATAATCAAAAGGAAATAATAGTTCTTCAAGAGCAAATACAAACGCTAACAGAAGAGAGTGAAGATTTGAGAATAAAACTACTTAAGTTTAACAATTTTTCCTACATAGAAGAAGTTGCCACTAAAGAATTAAAAATGATTGAACCAAAGAGTACTAATGCGATCTATTGTGATATTAATGCAATTAAAGAGATAGCTACAAGTAGCACTGATGAAGAAAAAGGGGTTAGTTTATTAAGTAAAATTAAAAACTTATTATTTAATTAGTTAGTGAGGTAATTGTAGGTGGCAAAGAAATATTTTGTTGATAAAGTGTTAATGAAAAAGAGAATGATGTTAGCTATGCTATTAGCATTCTTAGTTTTTCTAGGATTAAGTATAAGATTAGGTTATGTTATGTTTGTTGAAGAATCAACCTATAAGTCTTTAGCGAAACAGCAATGGACCAGTGATGTTAGAATAAATGCTAAAAGAGGTAAGATATTAGATAGAAATGGTAATGAGCTAGCAATAAGTGCTAATGTTTATAGAGCGGATTTAGATTTGAACACTTTAAGAAAAGATATAGAAAATAATGGAATGACCATGGAACAAGTTGCAACAACTTTAAGTGGAATAATTGGAGAAGAACAGGCTGATGTATTACACATATTAACCAATCCTCTTCCCAATGGAAAACCTAGAGGCTCTGCAATATTAAAGAGAAGAATAGAAAAGGATGCAACAGATGCCATAAGAGAGTTTTGTAAAAATAATAACATAAATGGTATAGTAATATCACCTGATACTAAAAGGTATTATCCAAATGGTAATTTTGCTGCTCATATATTAGGTCATACTAATTCANNTATTATAATAAGTATCTATCTGGAGTTCCAGGAATTAAAGTTGCTGAAATTGACCAAAAGAGTGAGGGATTACCATATACAATCTCAGAATTTACAGAACCTATCGATGGAAGAAACGTAATTACTACCATTGATGAGAATATACAAAATTTTGCAGAAAAACTAGCTGAAGAGGCCTTGGCAGATAATGAGGCTAAAGCAGTATCAATTATGGTTATGGACCCTAATACAGGAGAAATATTGGCTTTAGCAAATAAGCCTGATTATGATCCTAATAATCCATGGGTTGGAGGAACATCAGATGATGAAATTCAGCAGATGTGGAGAAATAGATTAGTTAGTGATGCCTATGAACCAGGTTCTATTTTTAAGGTAGTTACAGCTACGGCAGCTATAGAAAAAGGGATTCTTACAGAGGGAGAAGCTTTTAATTGTGGAGGCTCCCTTACCATTGGAGGAAGAAATATTCACTGTTGGAAGACTTCGGGTCATGGTCCTCAAACCTTTGAAGAAATATTAAAAAATTCTTGTAACGTTGGATTTATGATTTTAGGAGAGAGATTAGGTGCTGCAAACCTTAACGAATATATTGAAAAATTTGGGCTAGGACATAAAACAGGAATTGATTTACCAGGTGAATCAGCAGGTATAGTTAAAGCAACAAAAGATATATCTGTAACAGACTTAGCTACTATATCCTTTGGACAAAGCAATACAACTACAGGGGTTCAATTTATGAGAGCTTTCAATGCAATTGCCAATGGTGGATATTTGATAACACCTCATTTAATGAAGGAAATAAATCATTACGATGATAAAGAAGAGCTAGTAGTTGATGAAACCTATAAGATAGAAAAACAACAACAGTTTACTCCAGAGGCTATGACTGAAATGAGGTCTCATTTAGAACAAGTAGTTGGCGCAGGCGGAGGATCAAAGGCTAAAATTGATGGATATAGAATCGCTGGTAAAACAGGTACAGCACAAAAGGTAGACACTGTTAATGGTGGATATGCAAATGGTAAGTATCTATCATCCTTTGCAGGGATGGCCCCTGCTGATAATCCAAAGTATACAGTATTTGTATCTATTGATGAACCAAATCCATCTTGGTACTATGCGGGACAAATTGCTGCCCCAGTTGGACAAAAGTTATTTAATGATTTGTTTAATTATACAGAAATGAAGCCTAATGGAAGCTATATGGAGGTTGATGAAAGTTTAAAAGCAGATGTAATTGTTCCTGAGGTTAGAGGACTATCAGTTGCAGATGCTAAAAAAGTAATAACTGATGCAGGGTTAACTATTAGAGTAGAAGGTAGTGGAGGCACTATAACAGATATAAATCCAAAACCAGGGTTTACTATTAAGGAAGGTAAAGAAATAATCCTATATGCAGGAGGCAGTAATGGAAGCGTAGATACAGTTATAATTCCTGATTTAAAGGGATTTACAAAGGAAAGTATCATAAAGCTTTTCGATGATTTAGGATTAAAGAGTGAATTTATAGGTGAAGGTCTAGTGGTAGAACAAAGTGTTGCAGGAAACCAAGAAATTAAAAAAGGAACCACGGTAACCTTCCATCTTGGCACCTTAGTAGATTAGATTATCCGGTAGTTACAGGTTGACTTGTGCTACCGGATTTTATATGCTATAAGGTATAAAAATCAAATTTTGGACAATGTTTTAATTAGAAAGAAAAGTATTTTAAGGATGTGAGTAAGATGAAAATAGAAGAGATATTAAAGGGAGCAACCTATACAGTCTTAAGTGGAGATGAGAGTATAGAAATTAATAATCCTCAATATGATAGTAGAAAAATAAAATGTGGAGATATATTTTTTGCCATAGGGGGATTTAATGTAGATGGACACAATTTTATATCAAAGGCTATAGAAAATGGTGCTAAAGCTGTAGTGGTTGAAAAAGATGTGACTCTTGTTGAAGGAATAACATTTATAAAAGTTGAAAATGGTAGAAGGGCATTAGCTACAGCAGCTTCAAACTTTTATAACAATCCAAGCAAAAAGATGAAAATAATAGGTATAACTGGTACCAATGGCAAGACTACTTCTGCCTTTATGTTAAAGGGAATATTAGAGGCAAAGGGGTATAAAGTTGGACTAATAGGTACCATAGCTAACTATATAGGGAATAAGGAGATTAATACAGAAAAAACTACTCCAGAATCTTTGGAATTGCAACAGCTTTTTAAGGATATGGTGGACAGTGATATGGATTATTGTGTTATGGAAGTTTCATCTCACTCTTTAGACTTAGATAGAGTTTATGGAATTGAATTTTCGCAAGGGATATTTACAAATCTAACTCAAGACCATTTAGATTTCCATAAAACCTTTGAAAACTACTTTAGTGCAAAAAGCAAATTGTTTAAAATCTGTAAACATTCTGTGGTAAATATAGATGATAGTTATGGAATTAAGCTTCTTGAAAAAATAAATTCAAGGGTAACTACTTATTCTATTGAAAAAGAAAGTGATTTAAAGGGAATAGACATTAATTTAGAATCTACAGGAATTATATTTAGTTTAAAAGAAAATGAAAAAATATATAAAGTTCAGTTGCCTATACCTGGTAGATATAACGTTTATAATGCACTAGGTTGTATTGGAGCTACCTTAGATGAAGGTATAGACATGGATACTATTATTGAAGGACTTTCTAAGGTTACTGTGCCTGGAAGATGTGAGAACTTAACTTTAGGGATGAACTTGGGTTTTCAAGTAATTAGAGATTATTCTCATACTCCAGATAGCTTAAAAAATATCTTAGAAAATCTTAGAGAACTTACTAAAGGCAAGTTGATTTGTATATTTGGATGTGGTGGTGATAGAGATAGAACCAAAAGGCCTATCATGGGAGAAATAGGAACAGAACTCAGTGATATAGCCATAATAACCTCTGATAATCCAAGAAGTGAAGATCCTTATATGATATTAGAAGATATTAAGGCTGGGGTTAAGAAATCTAACTATAAACTTATTGAAAATAGAAGAGAAGCCATAAAAACAGCCTTACTCCTCGGGGAAAAAGATGATATTATAATAATTGCAGGAAAAGGACATGAAACTTACCAAATCCTTAAAAATGAAACTATTCATTTTGATGAAAAGGAAGTTGTATTAGAATTGATAGAGGAGTTGGAGCTTTAGATGGAAACTATAGGGTTAAAGGAAATAGCTGAGGCTATATCAGGAGAAATATTAATTAGTGGAACTATAGAGGAATTTTCGAATGTAACCATAGATAGTAGAAATGTCTCTACGGGAGATGTTTTTATAGCAATCAAGGGAGAAAACTTTGATGGTCATAAATTTGTAAAGGGAGCTATAGATAGTGGAGCAAAACTTTGCATAGTACATGAAAAAGAACAATATGAGAATTTACATGAAAAAGATATATCTATAATTTTAGTTAAGGATACTAAGAGGGCGCTCCTTGATTTAGCATCCTACTATATTAGTACTTTAGATATAAAGGTGGTAGGAATTACTGGTTCTACAGGTAAGACATCCACAAAGGATTTAATGGCAGCAGCTCTTAGTAAAAAATATAAAGTGTTTAAAACCCAAGGGAATTTTAATAATGATATTGGACTTCCTTTGATGATATTTAAATTAGATAAAACTTACCAGGTTGCAATTTTAGAAATGGGTATGAGCGATTTGGGAGAAATTGATACCTTGGCAAAAGTAGCAAAACCATCTATAGGAGTCATAACTAACATAGGTACATCTCACCTAGAAAACTTAAAGACTAGAGAAAATATTTTAAAAGCTAAACTAGAAATAGCAAATAATTTTACAGAAGAAAATGTATTAATTATAAATGGAGATAATGATATGCTTCACAATTATTACACAAATAAATACAAAATTGTAAAAATTGGTATAGATAGTGATTATAATTTTAAAGGTTGTAGAATAATTATAAATAAGGACAGTATAGAGTTTGGTGTTAAGGAAAATGGTGAGGATGTAAATGCTACTATAAAAGTACCAGTACCAGGAAAACATAATGTGCTTAATTCATTATTGGCAATAGCTGTAGCTAGAGAATTAGAGGTTACCTATGAAGAAATCCAAGGAGGAATAGAAAATTTAGAGGCTACATCTATGAGATTGGATGTTGTAAATTTAAATAACTGCACTATAATAAATGATGCCTATAATGCAAGTCCAGATTCTATGGAAGCTGCTCTAGAGGTTTTAAAACAATATAATGGAAGGAAAATTGCTGTCCTTGGAACTATGAAGGAACTAGGTGAGGATTCTGCTAGAGCTCATGAGCACGTGGGAGCTTATGCAAAGGCAAGTGGCATAGATTTATTATTTACCTTAGGGGAGTTTAATGAGAACTTTAAAAAGGGCTATGGCAGTGAAAATTTTATGGCTTTTAATTCCATGGAGGAGCTAATAGCAGAATTAAAGAAAACTATTAAAAGTGATGATATTTTATTAATAAAGGCATCTAGATCTATGAAATTTGAAAATATAATTAAAGAATTACAAAAGAAAAATATATAGGGAGGGATGGAATATGAATAAATTAATATATTCTATTTTAGTGGCATTTATAATATCTTTTGCAATAGCACCATTTATAATACCAGGATTACACAAGTTGAAATTTGGTCAGAACATTAGAGAAGATGGACCACAAAGTCATTTGAAAAAGCAGGGAACTCCAACCATGGGAGGAATAATATTTATTATTTCTACTTGTATTACTATGATATTAATGGTTAGAAATCCTCATGATGAGGCAATGCTTGCTCTTTATGCCCTTATTGCCTTTGGAGCTATTGGATTTTTAGATGATGGTCTAAAGATAATCAAGAAGAAGAATGAAGGCTTAAAAAGCTATCAAAAAATGTTGCTTTTAGTAATAGTATCTATAGTCTTTGGATATTATGCTAAGGATAAAATAGGAACGGATATTATGATACCTTTCCTAGGCACAGTAACTTGGGATTTAAAAGTGCTATTTATACCTTTTATAGTAGTATACTTTGCAGCAGTAACTAATGCGGTTAATCTTACAGATGGATTAGATGGGCTTTGTAGTTCTATTACCCTTTTAATTATGACTTTCTTTGCTCTTGTAAGTTTTGGCATGGCATATTATACTTTAGCAATTTTCTGTGGAATTCTAGCTGGAGCTATTCTTGGATTCTTAAAGTACAACTCTTATCCAGCACAAATTTTCATGGGAGATGGTGGTTCATTAGCTCTTGGAGGAGCTGTTGCAGCTATTGCTATGATATTAAAGCTAGAGCTTATAGTAATAATTGTAGGTGGAGTTTATTTATTAGAAACTCTTTCAGTAATTATTCAAGTTGCTTCCTTTAAACTTACTGGGAAGAGAGTATTTAAGATGGCACCTCTACATCATCACTTTGAATTAAAGGGATGGCATGAAAGTAAGATAGTAGCAGTATTTTCCATAATAACAGTTATACTATGTTTAATAGGATTCCTTGCACTAACTTATTAAAATGGCGTAGGAGGAATTTAATATGAAAAAACCCAAAATGAAATTGGGAGATGTGGACTTTCTACTTTTTGCTGTAATTATTATGTTAGTTACAGTGGGAGTTGTCATGGTATATAGTGCCAGTTCATATTTTTCAGCCTTTAAATATGAAGAATACTGGTATTGAAAAAAATAAAGCAATTGTACCAGGGCTAGCTAATGGGTATTATCTAAATGATAATGATTTAATCCATACTGATTATGTAAACATGGATGTAACACTTGGATCAGGGGAAATCTATTCTACAGTTGAAGATATGCTAATATGGGATCAAGCTTTATATAATGGAGGTCTTGTTTCAGAGAAAACACTGAATACTATATTTTCGCCATATGCAAAGTCCGGAGAAAGAGGAACTGAGGATAATGATTATGGATATGGATGGTTTATAGATGAAATGTACGGACGCAAGAGGATAAGTCACGACGGTGGTGGATTGGGGTTCACAACTGGATTTGACAGATACATCAATGAACAAGTAAGTATTATTGTATTAAGTAATTATGGATTTACAGCAGTTTGGCGTATTACAGATATTCTTGCTGCTATAATGTTTCAAGAGGAATATAAATTTCCAAGTAGACCACTCGAATATGATTTAGATTACAAAATATATGAAGAATATATGGGGGTATATGGGGACGGTGAGAAACTCACTGTGGGAAGGGACAAAGAAAAAATGTTTTTTGTTCTAGATGATGAATATATTATACCCATGTATCCAATATCAGAAACTGAATTTCATCATACTTGGATTGATGAGAGTTATACCTTTTATAAAAACAAGAATGGAGAAATGTACTTTTGGGGAGCTAAAAAACAATAATGATCCACTTCAAAGCTTAAAGAGAATTATTTCATAGAAAAATATAAATTGGTTGTTTAGAATTCAAAAAAGCAGTCTGAAAAAGGCTGCTTTTTTAAATTTAAAATGTTTTCTATTTACCTGGAACAAGTATTTTAGCAAGAGGGTAACTTCTATATCAATACAGATAAACTTCTTATTCTATATATTTTAATGTAACATCTGTATAAAAATATACCACTTATAAAGAATAACTAACCACTTACTATTGTTATATTTACAAAGGAAAAAATAGTTAATATAATAAAAATATGGGGAGTGAAAATATGAAAATAAGAATTGAGGNNATTGAGGTAGATAATAAAATAAGCGAAAATGAAGTTATTATTAGATGTAGTGAACTTAATGAAGACATTAAAAATATTCAAACTATGTTTCACGATATGCTATCATACAAGAAATGTATAACTTTTTATAGAGATGATACCGAATATTATCTTTCTTTGGAAGAAATATTGTTTTTTGAAACTGAAGAAAATAGGATTTGTGCACATACCATTGACAATATATATAACGTAAAATATAAGCTTTATGAACTTGAAGAGTTTTTGCCAGGATATTTTATGCGAGTTTCAAAATCAACAATTCTAAATACAAATCATATTTACTCCATAACACATAGTCTATCATCATCAAGTAAGGTTGAATTTCAAAATACTCACAAACAGGTATATGTTTCAAGATATTATTATAAACCACTAAAAATTAAATTATTAGAAAAGAGGAAATGAGATGAAAAAAGAAAGAATTTTTTGGGGAATTTTATTTATACTAATGGGTATTTTCTTGATTATAAGTAAGCTTGGATACTTTCCTAATGTGAATGTATTTAGTTTGCTGTTAACAGCTTTTTTAGTAGTAGTTATTGTGAAAAGTTTACTACGTCTTAATTTTGCAGGTGTTTTGTTCCCTATTGCATTTATTTGTATAATATATGATAAGCAATTAGGAATTACAAATATTACGCCTTGGACTGTATTGATTGTAGCACTACTTGGAAGTATTGGTCTTTCTATGATTTTTCATAAACCTACTAAATGGGTCAATATGGAATGTGATTATGAAGATTACAAATTTGAAAAAATTGATGTGGAAGATGAAAGTCATGTTAGATTTAAAAATTCATTTAGTGGTAGTATAAAATATATAAATACAGATAATTTTGAACAAGCAGATTTTAAGTGTTCTTTTGGAGCTCTGAAGGTGTATTTTGATAATGCAACCATGAGTAATAATAATGCTATAATTAGAATTAATGCTTCTTTTTCAGGAGTAGAACTATATATACCTAAAAATTGGAAGGTTGAGAATAAAACTAATGCATTTTTAGCTTCTATTGATGAAAAGAATAGAAACAATGAAATAATAACAAATACTTTAACATTAGTTGGGGATATTAATTTTTCAGGAGTAGAAATAATTTATATCTAAATAAATAACTTTAATACCTATGCATAGAGTGCATAGGTATTATATTTTAAATAGTATGCGTTATAACTGTTAGAGAGAAGCGTACTGAAAGTACTATAAAACTAGGTAATTAGGAACACAATATGTTTTGCTACCTTGAAAATTTTCTTGACAACACAATTGTATGTGTATATAGTTTGCATATAATACATTATAAGGGGTAGGGTTAATGGATTTATTGTTACAGGTAAACTATAAAGAAAAAAATAATCCTTATGTGGAAACATCAAGGTTTATCAATATTTTACTAAATACTCTAACCAAAAAAGAATATATGAAATTGAGAATTTTATTTTATATATTAAGTATAGTTAGCTTAATAGCATTGATATATTTTATGTTGATTATGAATAATATTATAATTAATGTATATAGTTGTGTAAAATTCCACAAGAGGAGAAATGTATTGTGAAAAAAAGATTTTATATTATTTGCACCTTATTGCTTTTAACATTTATTTTAAGTGGATGCTTTGGTCCAGGAATGAATGATTATACCTATACACTGGTTAAAGATTATCAACTTAGTCATAGCAGCTCTAATGATATTGTAATATTTAAAAATGATGATAACATAGGGATAAAAACTGTAATTCATGCAAAAGTTACCAAAGTTGCTTGGGATGATAACTTTATCTTGGCAGAACAAATTTCTTTAATAGAGAAAACTATGGAGTTAGACAAAACAAGAATTAATTATTGGATTATAGATGTTGATACAGAAGAACTATATGGTCCTTTGACTAAAGAAGAGTTAGAGTTAAAACGTAGTGAATTACAAATAGATTCTAGCTTAGAACTTAAGGAGCCTGAAAAATTCAAATATTTAAGAGATGAACAAGAAAATAAGTAGATTTAACTATAAATTACTTAATAAATACCTTTGATTACTATATAATTATATTATACTGTATATCAATTGTGTTAATAAGTCCCTTATTCATCAAGATTACTAGTAGATAATCCTAATTTCAGGTGAATAAAACTAGATAATTAGGAACATATAGAAACAGTAGAATTTCAGAATTTTTACGTTTTTTTACGTAATTATACATTAACTCGAAGAAATATTTATTGAGTTGATATAGATTTTTTCATGGAGGAAAGACAATTAAAAGTATGAAAAGTTGGGGGTAAATACTATGGAATATGAAATTATACATTTAGCAAAGGATAAATGGAAGGAAACTATAATCCCAATAGGTTATACTACAGATAAATATTATGATGTTGTAGTAAATAAAACGGATAAAGGCTTTACTATTGATATAGAAAAGAAAGACTTTAGCGAGCCAGTAACCCATACACCAGAAGAGTATAATTTTCCAGATAAGTTATATGAAGACCACTGGGAGAATGCTTATGCTTGGGGAGTGTTAGTTAAAGATAAATTAATTGCTGCAATTGAAACAGATCAAGAACTATGGTCTAATCGCCTAAGAATTACAGAACTTTGGGTAGCAGAAGAATATCAAAAGAAGGGAATAGGTCATGCATTAATTCAGGTTGTAAAGGAACAAGCAAGAAGAGAACGTCGTAGAGCTATTATAATAGAAACACAGTCTTGCAATGTTAATGCAGTGGATTTTTATCAGCATGAAGGATTTACTTTGATTGGTATGGATGCTTGCTGCTATAGGAATAATGATTTACAAAGAAAAGAAGTTAGATTAGAATTTGGATGGTTTCCAGAAGAAAAGAAAAAGTTAAATGGTGAAGAGGTAGAAATTAGAATGGAAACAGAGGATGATTGGTACAATGTGGAGCTGATGACACAGCATGCTTTTTGGAACAAACATCATCTTGGCTGTGACGAACATTACCTAGTTCATAAATTACGTAAGCATAAAGACTATCTTCCAGAGCTCAGCAGAATAGCAGTAAAGGATGGTAAAGTAATAGGATGTATAATGTATTCAAAGGCAAAGATTGTTGATGGTGTAGATAACCATGAAATTATAACCTTTGGTCCTCTTTGTGTAGAGCCTAAATGGCAAGGAAGTGGAGTTGGTGAGCTGTTATTAAGGGAAACAATGAAGCTAGCTACAAATAAAGGGTATAAAGGTATTGTAATTTTTGGAGAACCAGATTATTATCCTCGAATAGGATTTAAAACCTGTGATAATTTTAATATTACGACTGCTGATGGTAAAAACTTTGATGCATTTATGGGAATTGAATTAGCAGAAGATAGTATGAAAGATATAAAAGGTAAATTCTACGAATCGGAAGTTTTTGAAAATCTTTTAAAGAAAGAAGTTGAAGAATATAATAAAAAATTCCCCAAACTACAAAAATTAAGATTTCCAGGCCAATGGGATTGATTAAATTATAAACTTAAAAGAAAGAATTATAATGATTGATTATAATAATGACTATTATAATCAGTAAGAGAATAATGAAAGGTTAGTGATTATTACTGAAATAAAGGGTTAAGTTGCTAGATATGTTACATTAGTAAACGCTTTAGGAGAGTTTGCTTATTAATAGACAGTGGGAATCTATGTAATGAATAATACAGAATTGTTTTTTACATATTTAATGATAACTTACTATGTTAGAATATGTAATATAAATTTATTAAGAAAAGAATAGCCTTTAGTGGCTATATCATTATTATACTAGGAGGTACAGAAATGAAGAAATGTGAATTTAGAAAAATTACTATTGATGATATACCTGCAATGTCTGATTTGTTAATATGCAGGCAAAACCTTGAGAGTAAGTCATTTCCGTCCTTGAAGAACAGTTGTCTTAATGCAAAATATATTAGGGGTTTACTTGAGAATTTGTTTGTTAATAAAAAAGCAATTGGAATAGGAGCCTTTGCTAATGATGAACTAGTAGGTTATTTATTTGGTGAGATGAAAATTGACGATAGAGGCAGACATGTATGGGTACCTTATGAGGGAATAGCAATCAGAATTGATCAATCCTCTGAGCTTATAAGGGATCTCTATACAAAGGTCTCTGTTATATGGCTTGAACATGGCTACTTTAGCCACCATACATTTGTACCGCTCGGAAATCAGGCGTACTATGAAGCCTTCCAAGGATTAAGTTTTTTTATTGATCATGTATACGGAATAATGAATATGGAGTATTACAAGCCTTTTGAAAATTTATCTGATGCAGAGATTAGATTTGCTAATAAAAATGATAGTGAAATAATGGGTAATATGTCCAGTATAATCTTATCATGTCTCAATTCGGCACCTACTTTTTTACCTGTGAAACCTGAACTTGTAATGAATATAAATGCTGGATATAAAAGTTTAGTAGAGGATAATGATTTAACGATTCTTATTGCAGAAAAGGATATGAAGGAATTAGGATTTCAAGTATATGCGCCTATTACTCCAGATTTGATGGTACCTGATAATGGGGTAGAGCTACATATTGCGGGTACTCACCATTCACAAAGGGGAAGAGGTGTTGGTAAAAAGTTAATGAATGAAGGCTATAGGATTATGAAGGAAAAGGGATATAATAGCATAATAACAGATTGGAAAATAACCAACCTTGGTGGTTCAAATTTTTGGCCTAAGTTTGGATTTAAGCCAATAGCTTACAGAATGGTTAGAAATATTGACAATAATATAGCATGGGCAAATTTTAATAACTCAAGTATTAAGCTTTTATAACAATTTTTATTAGTTAATTAAGAACACATAAAAAACAGTAGAATTTCAGGATTCTACTGTTTTTTATGTAATTATAAATTGGAATCTATGTATGTTAACTTTGTAATTTTTATGAAGTGTTAAATTGACATTTGTATAGTGTGTGTCAAATTACATTGATTATTAATATTATAGAGTAAGATGAAAATCCATAGATTTTGATTATTGTAATAAATTCAATTCAAATAATATGGATAGGAGGGATATTATGACAGAGTATAGAAAATTTTCAGATATGATTGTAAAGTCAACAATAATTATGTTTGGGCTTATGTATTTGAATACTTACAAGGAAGATCATGTATACTTTAGTGAGAACCGAGTGTATATGGCCCTTATAATGGGATCAGCCATGGCTATTATCATGCTTTCCAACATGCAGAATATGTATACTAACAGAAGAGTTAATTCTAGGATTTTCTTGTTTAGTTCTCTTGTATTTGTACTTGCTTTTTGGCTTTTACGCAGCCAAGAGCTCATAGATGATGTTTCTTGGATGAAATCAATGATACCACATCATTCAATTGCTATTCTTACCAGTGAGCGTGCTAATTTAAAAGACCCACGTACTCAAGATCTTGCAAATAGGATTATAGAGTCTCAACGCCAGGAAATTGAAGAGATGAAAATATTGATTAGAGATATTGAAAATAAGAGATGTCAAGTTGTAACGTGTACAGAACCTCATGGGATATAGGACAGTTCTCAATTTTTTTAATATATAATAATATATGTGTTTTATGTTCCCTCAGGCTAAGTTTGAGGGAATTTTCATGGATTTTTATGTCTAATTTATTGACATAGGTTTATGTAAATGGTGCGCTGAATTTAAGTGTTGATGCTGTTATCATTGAATCTATTAAGGATATTATTATAAATATGTAAAACATTTAATATTGTTGTTAGGTTTGGAAATAAAGTATATAATTTAAAGTATCAATGTAGATGTCAGATTGTAGCAGAGGGAAGGCCTGAAGATATTATAATGTGTGATAAATCCTATAAAGGAAAATATCTGAAAAAATATATAGAATGAAATATTATACCTTGGGTTTATATATAATTACTTTCCAATCTTATAATTACTAAAGGAGATGAACAAAATATGAATAATATTTTAAACAAAATTCAAATTCCAGAAAGAATAAAACTTGCAAATATGCCAACTAAAATTGAAAAACTTGAGAGGTTTTCTAAAATGTTAGGTGGACCTAATATTTATATAAAGAGAGATGATCAAACTGGACTTGAAGTATCAGGAAACAAAATTAGAAAATTAGAATTTACAGCAAAAGATGCTATTAATAAAGGAGCTAATGTACTTATAACTTGCGGTGGAATCCAATCAAACCATAGTAGAGCAACGGCAGCAGTAGCAGCGAGGCTTGGGATAAAATCAGTACTTGTTTTAAGAGGAAGCAGCAGTATTGAATCTGATGGAAATTTATTTATAGATAAGCTTTTAGGGGCAGATATTCGTTTTATTACAGCAGAAGAATATAAAAATTCAAGATTAGAAATTATGGAACAGATTAAGAAGGAATATGATAAAAAAGGTTATACATCCTATATTATTCCAGAAGGTGCTTCAAATGTAATAGGCACATTTGGATATTATAATGCAATGAAAGAAATTATTGAGCAGGAACAGGAATTAGGTGTTCATTTTGACAAAGTTATACTCCCTGTGGGATCTGGAGGTACTTATGCAGGAACTTTTTTAGCAAATAAAATATTAGAAAACAAGTGTGATATTTTAGGTGTTAATGTTTGTGATGATAGTGAATATTTTAAAAATCGTATCTACGAAATAGTACAAGATACCATGAAATATATTAATATAGACTTGGGATTATCTAAAGATGAAATAAGAATTATAGATGGATATGTAGGAAAAGGATATGCTTTAAGCAGAGAAGAAGAAATAAATTTCATTATGGAATTTGCAAAATTAGAAGGAATAATTTTAGATCCTGTTTATACAGGTAAAGCCATGTATGGATTAAGTGAAGAAATAAAAAGTGGAAACTTTAAAAACGATGAAAATATTTTATTTATCCATACTGGTGGGGCTTTTGGAATATTTCCTCAAAAGGAGCTATTTAAATACTAACATATCGAAAAGTTATGGTGGAGTTGAACACTGAATGAAATATGTTAAAACTATAGTTAAAGAAGAATTTTTAATTAAGGGCATATCTTGTATAAAACTAGTTAATTAAGAACGCATAGAAACGGTAGAATTTCAGCATTCTGCTGTTTTTTTGTAGCTATAGGTTAAATAAAGGAAATAGATGCTTTACAAGAATTAAATAGAACTCTACACTATATCACCAGACTTTCCATAAGTGCTATTATAATAACATGGAGGTGCACATAGTATGGATAATATATATAAAACAGCAGAAGTAGCTAAAAGAGTTGGGGTACATTCCAACACTGTACGTTTGTACGAAAAGCTTGAATTAATACCAAAGGTGAATAGATTACCAAATGGTTATAGAGTGTTTACTGATTATCATATAGAGCAGTTTAATCTTGCTAGAACTGCCTTTAAAGTAGAGGTTTTACAAAATGGGCTTAGAAAGAAGATAATCAATGTTGTTAAGCTATCTGCCAAGGGGGAGTTTCAAGAAGCAATTAACTGTACAAATAATTATATAAGTCAAATAAAGCAAGAACAAAAAAATGCAGAGGAAGCTATAGAACTTTCAAAGAAGCTTTTATTAGATATGGATGCTCAAGATAATTATATATTTTTTACGAGAAAGCAAACATCAGACTATCTTAAGGTCACAATGGACACATTAAGAAATTGGGAGATGAATGGTTTACTTACTGTTAAGAGAAGACATAATGGATATCGAGTTTATACTCAAAGTGATATTAATAGACTTAAAATAATACGTACTTTACGTTGTGCTAATTATTCTCTTTCAGCAATTTTAAGAATGATTAATTCTATGTCAGAAAGTATAGAAATTGATATTAGAGAGGTAATTGATAAACCAAAAGAAGATGAGGACATCGTTACAGCATGTGATAAGCTTCTTACTTCCTTAAGTGATGCAGAAAAAAATGCAAATGTTATATTAAGGCAATTACAATTTATGAAAAACAATTTTAATACAAACTCTACATTTTAACACCAGACTTTGTGCTGGTGTTATTCTTTTATCAAAAGGAGGGAATAACACATGGAAGTAATAAAAGTTCATAATCTTTATAAATCCTATGGGGATGTTCAAGTGGTTAAGAGTGTTAGTTTAACAGTAAAGCAAGGGGAGGTATTTGGATTGCTAGGTGCCAATGGGGCTGGGAAAAGTACCACCATAGAGTGTATTTTAGGTACAAAGAATTTTGATCATGGTCAGGTATCTATCCTAGGTATGAATCCTCAAAAAGAAAGAAAACAACTATTTCAAAAGGTTGGGGTTCAGTTTCAAGAGTCTAATTATCAAGATAAAATAACAGTGAAAGAGTTGTGTGAAATAACTGAAGTTCTTTATAAAAATCCATTAGATTGCAATAAATTATTAGAGGAATTTGACCTTCAAGATAAGGGGAAAAATTTAGTAAGTGAATTATCAGGAGGTGAAAGGCAACGATTATTTATTATCCTAGCCTTAATTCCTAACCCAGAGGTAGTATTCCTTGACGAGCTTACAACAAGATTAGATGTAAAAGCTAGAAGAGATGTGTGGAAGTGCTTATTAAAATTAAAGAACCAAGGACTCACAATTTTTTTAACATCTCATTTCATGGATGAGGTTGAGGTTCTGTGCGATAAAATATGTATTTTGAAAAATGGAGCAATAGATTTTTATGGAACAGTTGAAGAAGCAGTGGAACTGAGTCCATATGAAAAATTTGAGGATGCCTATTTATGGTTTGTAGATGAGGAGGATTTGGATGATGAGAGCATTTAAAGCAATGTTAAAAACTGAATTAAAATTATCACTAAGAGGCATGGATATGTTCATCTTTGCAATCTGTATGCCAGTGGTGATAACTGTTATTTTAGGTGTTGTTTATGGAAATAAACCCGTATTTCCAAAAGCAGATTTTACATTCATGGAACAATCCTTTGCAGCTGTATCAACCATTGCAATATGTGCAGGTGGGTTCATGGGATTACCATTAGTATTATCTGAGTATCGTCATAGAAAGATATTAAAAAGATTTAGAGTAACACCAGTTAGCCCAGCTATGATTTTAGTAGTTCAAGGAATGATTTATACTTTATATGCCATTGTTTCATTAGTACTCATTTATTTAACAGCAAAAATATTTTTCAAATTTCAATTTAGAGGCTCATGGATAAACTTTTTAGGAGCTTACGCATTAGTAATGACATCAATGTTCAGCATTGGATTGATGGTGGGGGGAATAGCGAAAAATAATAAAATGGCAAGTGTTATTGCAAGTATTTTATACTTTCCTATGCTTATATTTTCAGGAGCAACATTACCCTATGAGGTTATGCCAACATCCCTTCAAAAGGTGGCAGATATCCTACCATTAACTCAGGGAATAAAGCTTTTAAAAAGTGCATCACTTAACTTAAGCATAGATAATGCAATACTACCAATTTTAGTTATAAGTATACTTTCTGTGATATGTATTTGGGTATCTATTAAGTTTTTTAGGTGGGAGTAATTTAAAACTGATAAAGAAATAGTGATAGTTATAAAGAAGGAAAATCAACTATGTGAATTAAGTCAATGATATTAAAAGTGTCATTGGCTTGTGTTATAATTACGTTAGTAAGTTATTGGAAAATTATATATAGACAAATAAGAATTTGGAGGTTAGTTATGAAAAAATGGTATGATGAGGAGTACGAATTTGAAATTGAGGTAACTGGGTTTCTTCGCAGTGACCATACAGAGCGGTACTGCAGAAACGGCGAAGAAGTGGGTGATAAGTATACCTGCACCTATGGCTGTCCCATAAATTCGGATGGACAAGGCATCTGTTCCAAGGTTATGATGATTATGTTCCCAATCATGGAGTCGGTGAGAAGTGGTGGAGATTTAGAGAACATTGGTGGCAATAGCAAATATAGCAAAGATATTGTATGCCCAGATGGCTGTGTCATGTTCAGGCTAACGGCAAAGAAACTTGACAATGAGAATTTTTATAAGGGAAAGTTTTTTGATTAGTTTTGATTTTTATTGTGATCAATTTGAAGAGAAGCCGAAATATATACCTCAGTAATATAAGAAAAATCTATTATAATATAAGAAATACTTCCCAGATTGATTTTCAAACTGGGAAGTATTTTCTAAGTTTATATTACCACAAAATTACTAAAATTTCAAGTCTTGTATTGGGTCAGACTTAGGAGTACTGTGTATCTAGAGGTGATTATGGTGGATAAAAATATGACTTTAGCATTTCAAGATTTCCAGAAAAAACAAGCTGCAATTGAGTTAAAAGCGTGTAATGAAATAACAATAAAATATGGGTTAGCTTTATGTGATGTAGAAATTAATGAGCTGGTGGAGAATCGTTTTAAGTCATTAAAAGATACAGGAAGAATTGAGTTTTCTGAAGGAATTTTAAAAAAGATAGTGGAAGTTTTTTGTGATTCCCCTTATATAATGCAACAGAATTATAAAGAGACATTAATGGAGATTCAAGAGTCTTTCTACTTTTTTAAAAATGAAGCCATGGATCAGATAGCTGATGATGAACTTATTGAGTTTATGAAAAGACATTTTGATGGAAAATGTCAAGGTTCTTTGGAATATTTAAGAGGAACTACTTTGGAAGAGCTTTGTAGAAATACAAGATACGGATATGAAGTGGATGATACAGATATGTACGGACATGAATTTTAGGAGGTATTATGGAAGAAAGCAACAAGAGTTTAATGGCGTTTTCAGATAATATTCAAATAGATAAAAATATAAGTGAAGAAGATAAAATGCTTATTGAGTTTAAAATATGGAATTTTCTTGGCAAGCACACTGAGCGCTATACAATGGGTGATAGCACATCAGTTCCAATAGAAATAGCGGAAGAGTTACTTAATTCAATTTGTTTTTCATTAGGATTAGAATTAAGAGAGTTAATGAACGCAAAGGAAGTATTGATGGAAGAAGATATAAGTGACTTGTTAAAGGCTTCTTGGAGTAAAATAGCTTCTTTGATGGAGAGAGGAAAGAAATTATTAGAATCAGTTAGAAAAAGTTCACCTAATATAGAAAACATATCATATAAGGATACATTAAATGAAATAGATAAATTTTTCAATAAATATGACTATAGATTTTTCGCTCATAAGATAGACTGTAGCATAGATTATCAACTTTCTAATCCCATATCAGAAAAGCTGCAAGGAATTGAATATATAAATGAATACTTAAAAGCACTACTTATTGAAAATGAGTTTTGCATATGTTTTGATAAGGATAATATTATTTATGTTCTAAATAGCTATTGCTCTGATTATAAAGAGCTATTAATTAATATTTTTGAACCTATACTAACAAATGCCATAGGGCTTGATATTTTAGGCAGAGATATATTAACATTAGAGATTTCAGCATTGCAGAGAGAAACATTATTAGGGATTTTTAGAAACTTGTCCAAAACTGAAATTTTAGTAAAATTAGACAGCTCAGCAAAGAGTGTCTGTGATATTTTAGGGATAGTTGATAATGAAAAGATAGAATATATCCAAAAAACAGCTGTAAATATTTATCCTAGAATTGAAGTAGGATTATCCATAGGAAATATTGATAATATATTTTTATCCTTTAAGTATGAAGAGGAATTAAAAGAAAGTGAGTTTATTGATAATGATACTATGGATAATGAAAGGTTACGCAATTTAATCAATGAAATAAATGATTGTAGATTTATTTCAGATAAGATTGCAATGGTAAAAGAAGAGGTTAATAGCTTAAGTGATTTAGTTGAAGTGTTAAACCTGTGTTTTTGGGAAGATGAAGCTTTAGAATTATTTAAAACATTTTCAAAGGAAGAGATTTATATTATTAAACACTATTTAGATAATAAATATGAAGCATATAGTTCAGATTCAGAATGGGAAATTAAATTTATGCATTATATAAAAGACCTCCAATGAAGTTTTTATTGATAAAATGTAAGAAATAAGTATAATCATTACATTTATATTTAGTAGTTATAATAAATTTCAATATGTGAGATAGTTGAGATAAGTTTTTAAAATTAGATAGCAAAATACAGGAAGATTTGTACTTTTAGTAATGCTAGAATCAAAATATAAAATAAACTTTTACGAAGAGTGGAATTATAATTATGAGTAAAATTGGCATTATTAATTGTTATAACGAAAGTAAGGAATGTATATAGAATAAGTTTAGTTATGAGCTTAGAATCCTACAATAATTATGTAAATGCTTTTAGGAGGTGGTAATTATGCAAGGAAACATAGTAGTATCTGAAGATGAAAAATGGAATGCAGTAATAAGTTGTAATAAGTATTTTGATGGGTTATTTTACTATGCTGTGAAAACAACAGGTATTTTTTGCAGACCATCATGTAAAGCTAAGACACCACTGAAAGAGAATATATTGTTTTTTAATAGTGTAGATGATGCTATGAAAGAAGGTTTCAGACCATGTAAATTATGCAGACCTGATATAAAGGAACATAATTTTGAACCGAATAGAGAATTAATTGAAAAAATAAAGGAAAAGTTAAACCAGAATTATAATAAACCAATTAATTTCAGGTTGATTTCAAAGGAATTTGGTATTAGTATTAGTCATTTAACAAGATTGTTTAAAGAATATACAGGACTAACACCTAACGAATATGTATCACAATTAAGAATAAATAAAGCGATGCAGCTTCTAAGTAAAAGTAATGATACTATTTTAGAGATTGCATACGATGTAGGGTTTAAAAGCCTTTCTAATTTTTATAATTGTTTTAAGCAAAATACAGGTATTGCTCCTAAGGAGTATAGAAAAAGAAATAGTATAAATGAGATAAAAGTATAACAGATTATAAAAAATTTATTAGACCAGCTAATTATAGTC
>NZ_DHYX01000099.1:0-392 GCF_002414285.1 Clostridium sp. UBA5119
GGATTAATGCAGATAATGCCAGATACGGGAAAGTGGATTGCAGAAAAACTAGAATTAAGTAACTTTAATGAAGAAATAATATCAGATCCTGAGATGAATATAAGAATGGGAACTTGGTATTTGAAAAAATTGAGTGAGGATTTTAACGGCGACTATATTCTTGTATTAGCAGCTTACAATGGTGGTCCTGGAAATGTTACTAAGTGGCTTGAGGATGAGAAATATTCTATCGATGGAGAAAACCTTCATAAGATTCCATTTAAGGAAACTAAAAGTTATGTTCAAAAGGTTAAATTTAATCATAGAGTATATAGATATCTATACAATTTAGGTGAAAAGACAGAGTAAAACATATATTGCAATAACTATAGTAATAAACCCAATTTAATTTA
>NZ_DHYX01000099.1:505-5101 GCF_002414285.1 Clostridium sp. UBA5119
ATGCAGATATGGTGGAATGGCAGACACGCTATCTTGAGGGGGTAGTGAGAGAATTCTCGTGCGGGTTCAAATCCCGCTATCTGCACCAACAAAACAATGGGAAGGAGTCTAATGCTTTTCGTTGTTTTTTATTTATTTTTAATATTTTATAAGATTATANNATATGATAATTTAAATCTTATCTATTTAAATATCAAATAGTATCATTACATATTCAAATATACAAGGTTGTTCGAAATTGTTGAAAAATTCACAAAATAAACTTACAATGAATATAAGGTAGTAAACTGTAACATCATGGGGAGGATATTATGGATAATTTACTAGAGATAGTTAAGGGTATCAATGGAGTTATATGGAACTATGTATTGGTTTTTTTACTATGTGGAACAGGGATTTATTTTACTTTTAGGTTGAAGTTTGTTCAAGTTGTAAAATTTGGTGAAAGCTTTAAACTTGTTTTTGGTAAAATAAAATTTGGAAAAAAAGCAGGAGCAGATGGAATGTCTTCATTCCAAGCTTTAGCTACTTCAATAGCTGCACAAGTAGGTACAGGAAATTTAGCAGGAGCAGCTACAGCTATTGCAATGGGGGGACCTGGGGCGATTTTTTGGATGTGGATTAGTGCCTTCTTTGGAATGGGAACTATATTCGCAGAAGCAACTTTAGCTCAGCAATACAAGACAGTAGTAAATGGACAAGTTACTGGTGGTCCAGCTTATTACATTAAAAATGGATTGAAGAATAAAAATATAGCAAAGGGACTATCTATATTTTTCGCAATAACTATTATACTTGCGCTTGGTTTTATTGGGAATATGGTACAAGCAAACTCTATAGGAAGTGCTTTTTCAAAATCATTTAGCATCGATCCTAGAATAGTAGGTGTGGTAGTTGCTATACTAGCTGGTATAATTTTCATAGGAGGTGTTTCTCGTATAGCATCCTTTACAGAAAAAGTTGTTCCAGTAATGGCACTATTATATATTATAGGTAGCTTATTTATAATAGTAATGAACTATGCAAATATATTACCTGCTTTAAAAATGATTGTAGTTGGAGCATTTAATCCTCAAGCTATAGCTGGAGGAGTTGTTGGAGTTACAATTAGACAAGCTGTTAGATATGGAGTTTCTAGAGGATTGTTTTCAAATGAGGCAGGTATGGGTTCAACCCCACATGCTCATGCAGTAGCAAAGGTTAATCATCCGTCAGAGCAAGGTTTAGTTGCCATGATGGGAGTATTTATAGATACTTTCATTATATTAACTTTAACAGCTCTCGTAATATTGACTACTGGAGCTTTGGATAGTGGAGAAACAGGAATAATATTAACTCAAACTGCTTTTGCTAATGGTATGGGTGGAGAATTTGGAGGAATATTTATATCAGTAGCATTATTCTTCTTTGCATTCTCTACAATTATTGGATGGTATTTCTTTGGGGAAGCTAATATAAAATTCTTATTTGGTGATAAAGGAATAACTCCCTATAGAATATTAGTTATGATATTTATATTCTTAGGTGCTGGTATGAAAGTTGATTTAGTTTGGGAACTTGCAGATACTTTTAATGGATTAATGGTATTCCCTAACTTACTTGCCCTTTTAGCATTGTCTGCAGGGGTTAAAAAGTGTTTAGATGATTACAATGAAAAGAAGAGTAAAAACTTACTATAATTAATAATTTAGTGTAATGTTTATTAATTTTCTTAATTAATTATAATATTAGATTACTATATCAAATATGCAGATTATTACCTTAATAACTTTTAATACAGATAATAGCCTTCCAGAGTTAAAGATTTTATTCTGGAAGGCTTTATGTTATATTTAATATATTATAGAATGAAATTTAGATTAAATTGGTATAATAAGTATTTATTAAAGGATGATGTAAATGGAAAGAGAATATAATATCTCATTATTTGATTTAGAAGAAGGAAAAGAAAAAAATAAAAATATAGATTTAATTAGTAATGAACCTTTAGCACAAAGACTTAAACCTAGCAATTTAGATGAATTTGTAGGGCAAGATCATATATTAGCCAAGGATAAACTATTATATAGAAGCATTAAAGGGGATAGAATTACATCTTTAATATTTCATGGACCTCCTGGAGTTGGAAAAACAAGTCTAGCAAAAATTATTGCTAAAACTACTAAGTGTAACTATGTAGAGCTAAATGCCGTAACTTCTGGCATTAAAGATATAAAGAATGTAATAGATGGAGCAACGAAAGAAATTTCTATGAGTGGAAAGAAAACTATACTTTTCATAGATGAAATACATAGGTTTAATAAAACCCAACAAGATAGTTTATTACCTCATGTAGAAAAGGGAATAGTGACCTTAGTTGGTGCTACCACAGAAAACCCCTTTTTCGAAGTTAATAAAGCACTTTTATCTAGATCAATGATTTTCAAATTAGAGCTTTTATCAAAGGAAAATATAGTGTCATTATTAAATAGAGCACTTAAAGACAGAAAGTTGGGCTATGGAAGTATTAGTATAAAGTTATATAAAGAAGCAGAAGAGTTTATATGTGATAATGCTGGTGGTGATGGGAGAAGAGCATTAAATGCTTTAGAATTGGCTGTATTAACTACTAATAAGAGGGAAGATGGTATAATACATATAACTCAAGATGTAGTAGAAGAGTGTATGCAAAGAAAACAAATTGCTTATGATAAAAGTGGAGATTATCATTATGATATAATATCTGCCTTTATAAAGAGTATTAGAGGAAGTGATCCTGATGCTTCAGTGCATTATCTTGCTCGAATGCTATCAGGTGGTGAAGATCCTGAATTCATAGCTAGAAGACTTGTAATATCAGCAGCAGAAGATATAGGCAATGCAGATCCATATGCGCTTTTAATAGCTAATGCGGCTCTAAATGCAGTGAAGTTTATAGGAATGCCAGAAGCTAGAATACCTCTAGCTCAGGCGGTTATATATTTAGCTGGGGCACCTAAAAGTAATGCAGCTTATAATGCTATTAATTTAGCTCTTGAAGACATTGAAAAGGAAGAGATAGGTAGAGTTCCTTTACATCTTCGAGGTAGTAATTATAGTGGATCTAATGTTTTAAATGAAGGATCAAGATATAAGTATCCTCATGATTATGAAAATCATTATGTTAGGCAACAATATATGCCTAAGGAGTTACTTAAGAAAAGATATTATACTCCAACATCAATGGGATATGAAAAACGCATAAAGGATAGATTAGATACCTTAAAAAAATAAAATTAAAAACATAAATAATTTTTTGTATTATGCACATCTTATAAATAAGTAATATATTTTTAAAATAATTTAAAGTTAAAAATGTATAACTTTAAATTTATATATTTTTACTAAAGATTTAAAAATAGTTGGAGGTTATAAGATGAGCAATAATAAATGTATAAAAGTTTCAGGGGAAGATGGAAGAATAGTAGAATTAGAATTTATTGATGTGGTTAATGTAGGAAAAAGTGAGTATGTAATTGCAGGTCCCAAGGATTCAGATGAAGCTTGTGCATATAAGGTTGTAAGTAGAGAAAATGGTATGATTGAGTATGCGTCTATAGGAGCAGGTAAAGAGTTCAATCAAGTTTTAACTGCTTATAATGCAAAAAATGATTAACCATCCGTTGTCTTAAATAATTTATATTATATAAGAAAGGAAGGTGAATTAACATGAGTAAATCGAAAAATAAAAATAAAAAGAATAATCAAATTAAACCATCACAAAAGAGTAGTATAGATCAAGTACAAATTTTAAATAGAGATGTACAGGATGCCCACCATATTGAAAGTGCTACTTTAATGAATGGATTATTTGGTGTAGAAATAAAAGATAATCTCATAGACCCAGATACCAGATTTTATATTTAAAACTTATGTAAAAATAACATATACATGTCTACTAATAAATAGTATAAATTAGATAGTAATATAATTAAGTTTTATATTTTTAATATGGCATTGTTTTATAGGTTTATATGCTATATAATGAAATAAGGTTTATTTGAAAGAATTTAGGAGGACATGAAAATGGAAGAAATCAATATAATAACACTTACTGACTCAGAAACAATGGAAAAGGTAGAACTAGAAATAGTTGAAGATTTAACTATAGATGGAGAGCACTATGTTATTTTAGCACCACTTGACGAAGAAGATGAAGCTTATGTATATAAGGTAATTGGAGAAGGTGCCACAGCTTCATATGAAATGGTTGAAGATGAAGCTGAATTTGATAAAGTTGTTGCAGAATATGATAAAATATTTGAAGAAGAGATGAGAAAGTAATAAGAGATAAATTATCTGTGATTATAAACATATATAATTTATAATTAAATGAAAAAAGATAACCTTAATTTATAAGGTTATCTTTTTAATTTATTTATATCGCTGCATTTTTATCAGCATTTAAATTGCTATTCCCCTTTTTTAGTCTAACAGCTGGTTCACTTGGTAAACCGAACTTAGGAATAAATCTATCCCATCCAGTTAGAGTAAGTAATAGGATTGAAATTACAGCTACGAATGCCATAAAATTAAATTTAATTATATCCAAGGCTGCAAATTTGTGTAACGGATATA
>NZ_DHYX01000059.1:0-65492 GCF_002414285.1 Clostridium sp. UBA5119
TTTAATTTTCAAAGACCATTTAATTTATCGCTTACTATCAACGACTTTCTTAGTTTACTACATAAACTTTATATTGTCAACAACTTTTCAAAAACTTTTAATTTTGATTTGATGTTTAACTGTCATTGTATCGCTCAGCGACAAAACATATCTTATCATGATTATTTAGTAAATTATTTATAATTAAATCCCATTAACTAAATTTATAACTATATATCTTTAAATTTCATTATTTTTCTTAACTATTCATGTATTGATACACTTGGATATGTGTTTGTATTATTTAAATCGCTAATAATATACATAGGATATTTTACTTATATTTAAATTAACAATATATATGAATTTACGTATTTCAAAACAAAAGAAAAGGACTTTCTTAAAATAGATAATTCCATTTTAAGAAAATCATTTTCTATTTGATAATAAATTAATCAATTTACTCTAAAGTCTTATCATTACTTTTTTCAAGTTCATTACTCTCTTCTAAATTATCACTTTCATCTGAGTTTTCTGATAAGTTATTTTCATTGTCTACAATTCCATCTATAGACATTTGTTTATCCTCATTCTTTTCTTCTTCACTATTATAGTTAATTTTTGCAACAGCCACTATATTTACATCTTCTCCGGTTTTCATAAGAGTAACTCCCATAGCATTTCTACTAGTTGTAGATATATCACTAACGTTAATTCTTATTATTATACCATTACTGTTAATTAACATAATTTCATCTACATCTCTAACTACCCTAGCACTAATCACGTTACCTGTCTTTTCTGATATCTTATAAGTCTTGATTCCTTTTCCACCTCTTCTTTGAAGTGTGTAGTTTTCTATAGCTGTTCGTTTACCAAATCCTTTTTCACTAATTACAAGAAGTTCTTCGTCTGGTTTTGCTATTATCATTGATACAGCTATATCATCATCTCTTAATGTTATAGCCTTAACCCCTGTAGTAGTTCTTCCCATATTTCTAACTTCTTTTTCACTAAATCTTATAGAGTATCCATACTTAGTGACAAATAATACTTCATCATCACCTTTAGTTATTCTAACTCCAACAATTTCGTCATCTTCTTTTAAGTTAATAGCATTAAGTCCATTCTTCCTAATGTTTTCAAACTTATCTAATGATGTCTTTTTAACCATTCCTGATTTAGTACCCATTAAGAGATAATTATCACTATCAAAGGTTCTTATAGACATAACTGCTTGTATATTTTCATCTGGATCTAGTGGTAGCATATTAACAATATTAGTTCCCTTAGCAGTTCTGCCACCTTCTGGGATTTCATATCCCTTTAATTTATATACCTTTCCTTTGTTTGTAAAGAATAGTATATTATTTAAAGTTGGTGTTATTAAAATATGCTCTACAAAATCATCTTCCTTAGTAGTAACCCCTTGAATACCTCTTCCACCTCTTTTTTGAGCATTATAGGTATCAGCTGGTAGACGCTTGATATATCCTCCATGGGTTAATGTTATTACTATATCATCATCATCAATTAAATCTTCATCCTCAAAGCTATAAGGATTTTTTTCTATAAGAGTTCTTCTATCATCGCCATACTTTGTCTTTATTTCAATTAATTCATCTTTTATGATGTTAAGTAGAATTTCTTCACTATTAAGTATTGATTGTAGATAAGCTATTGTTTTCATTAGTTCATTATACTCATCTTCAATCTTATCTCTCTCCAGACCTGTTAATCTTTGCAATTTTAAATCTAAAATAGCTTGTGCTTGCTTTTCTGAAAGATTAAACTTTTCAATTAATCCCTCTTTAGCTTCTTGAGCTGTTTTAGACGCCCTAATTAAAGATATAACTGCATCTATATGATCAAGTGCAATTCTTAATCCCTCAAGAATATGAGCTCTAGCATTAGCTTTGTCTAAATCAAAAATAGTTCTTCTTGTTATTACATCTCTTTGGTGATTTAAATAATGTGTTAAAATTTGTTTTAAATTAAGTACTTTAGGTTCATTATCAACTAATGCAAGCATAATAATACCAAAAGTGTCTTGCATCTTCGTATGTTTATAAAGTCTATTTAAAACAACATTTGCATTAGCATCTCTTTTTAATTCTATAACAATTCTCATTCCATCTCTATCTGATTCGTCTCTTAAATCAGATATTCCATCTATTTTCTTTTCCTTAACTAAATTTGCTATAGATTCTATAAGATTTGCTTTATTTACCATATAAGGTATTTCTGTAACTATTATTCTATTCCTACCTTTATGCTCTTCTATTTCAGCTTTTGATCTAACTAGAACCTTTCCTCTACCAGTTTCATATGCACTTCTAATTCCACTCTTTCCAAGTATCATTCCTCCAGTAGGAAAGTCTGGTCCTTTAATCTCAGACATAAAGTCTGATACAGTAACATCTGGATCATCAATAAGCATAATTACTGCATTTATAACTTCTGTAAGATTATGAGGTGGAATATTAGTAGCCATACCAACTGCTATACCTGAAGATCCATTTACAAGCAAGGTTGGAAATCTTGCAGGTAATACTACTGGCTCTTTTTCTTCTCCATCAAAGTTGGGCATAAAATCTACCGTTTCTTTATTAATATCTCTAAGCATTTGACTTGTAATTTTACTCATCTTAGCTTCTGTATATCTCATTGCTGCAGCTCCATCACCATCAACGGAACCAAAATTCCCATGACCATCAACAAGCATATATCTTATTGAGAAACTTTGTGCCATTCTAACTAACGCATCATATACTGAGCTATCACCATGTGGGTGATATTTACCAAGTACATCTCCGACTATTCTTGCACACTTTCTATATCCTTTTTCATAAGTTATTCCTAACTCATGCATAGAGTATAGAATTCTTCTATGAACAGGCTTTAATCCATCTCTAACATCGGGTAATGCTCTTCCAACAATAACACTCATAGCATAATCTATATAAGATTTTTTCATTTCTTTTTCTATATCAACTGGTATTATTTTATCTATAGTGTCCATATTTACACCTACCTTTACTATAGCCTAATACTATATATCTAAATTACTAACTCTCTTAGCATTTTCTTTTATAAATTCTCTACGTGGATCAACTTTATCCCCCATTAATATTGTAAATATTTCATCAGCAGCCATAGCATCCTCAACGTTTACTTTTAATAATATTCTTCCTGATGGGTCCATTGTTGTGCTCCATAATTGTTCTGGATTCATTTCTCCAAGACCTTTATATCTTTGTATATCTGTACTACTATCTTTTCCACCTATTTCTATTAACAACTTATCAAGTTCATCATCACTATAAGCATATTGTTCAATCTTGCCCTTTTTAACTTTATAAAGAGGTGGCTGTGCAATATATACATGTCCTAGGTCTATAAGGTCTCTCATAAACCTATAGAAAAATGTAAGTAGTAGTGTTCTGATGTGAGCACCATCTACATCGGCATCTGTCATTATTATCACTCTATCATATCTAATCCTTGATACATCAAAATCTTTACCAACGCCTCCACCAAATGCAGTTATCATAGATCTAATTGTATCTGATGCTAATATCTTATCAAGCCTTTGCTTTTCTATATTCATTATCTTTCCTCTAAGGGGAAGTATGGCTTGGAATCGCCTATCTCTTCCTTGCTTAGCAGAACCCCCCGCAGAATCTCCCTCAACTATATAAATTTCACATTCAGATGGATCTTTAGAAGAACAATCAGCAAGTTTCCCTGGCAAAGTTGTACTCTCAAGCACTGATTTTCTTCTAGTAAGTTCACGCGCCTTTTTAGCTGCTTCCCTAGCTCTAGCTGCATTTAAACCCTTCTCTATAATGCTTTTACCTACAGTAGGATTTTCTTCTAAAAATGAACCTACAACATCTCCTACTATCGATTCTACTATTCCTCTTACTTCACTATTACCAAGCTTAGTCTTAGTTTGACCTTCAAACTGAGGATCTGTAAGCTTAACAGATATAACTGCTGTTAACCCTTCTCTAACATCTTCTCCACTTAGATTTTTATCATTTTCTTTTAAAAATCCAAACTTTTTAGCATAATCATTAAGAACTCTAGTTAATGCTGTCTTAAAGCCAACTAAGTGAGTTCCACCTTCAACTGTATCTATATTATTTGCAAAGGAAAATAAATTCTCGTTATATGTGTCATTGTACTGAAATGCTAATTCTACTGAAGTTGTATTTTTTATTCCTTCTATATAGACTGGTTCATTATGAATTTTCCCTTTANNAAGGATTTTATCCCACCTTCATAATGAAACTTATTTTCTTTCTCATATCTTTCATCTGTAATTTTGATATTTATACCTTTATTAAGAAATGCTAACTCTCTTAATCTTTGAGACAATGTATCATATTCAAATTCAATACTTTCAAATATTTCTTCGTCCGGCATAAAGTGAATTATTGTTCCATGATCATCAGTATTTCCGATTTTATCAAAAGGTGTAACAGTCTTACCTCTTGAAAAACTTTGATACCATATATGCCCATCTCTTTTTACTGTAACTGGACAAATCTCTGATAATGCATTAACAACAGAAGCTCCAACCCCGTGAAGTCCTCCTGATACCTTGTATCCTCCGCCACCAAATTTTCCACCAGCGTGAAGTACTGTCATTATAACTTCAATTGTAGGTATATGCATTTTGGGGTGTATGCCTACTGGCATTCCTCTTCCATCATCTATTACTGTAACTGAGTTATCTTTATGAATAATAACTTGTATACTTTCACAAAAGCCCGCTAACGCTTCATCTATACTATTATCAACAATCTCATAAACTAAATGGTGTAGGCCTCTGATGCTAGTACTTCCAATATACATTCCAGGCCTTTTTCTAACTGCCTCAAGTCCTTCAAGGACTTGTATCTGATTTTCATCATATTTTTCATTATTAACCATAGCTATCCTCCTAACTTAACCTAAAGTTCACAGTATGACATATTAGTCCTTTTACACAAAGTAGATGATGATATAGGTGACAAATAAATCTTACTCTTCTTGTTTACTTCAGCTATAATAAATGATTTAGGTTTGTCACTAGTTATACGTTCTACAAACCCATCTTCTTCTGCTAACCTTATGAACTGGCTAGTGTCTGGACTATACATAGTAGATTCTATGTCAAAAATACCTATTATATCTTTAATTGGCACAACTATACTTTCTCCTAAGTGTAAAAACATAGTATTTCCCCCTAACTCCATCACATTATTTCTTGTACGCTTCCTTTTTCAACATTGAATATTTTCATGTTATTACCTTTTAAATATTTTTTTATTCCTGTAATTCCTGTACATGTTATTAAGGTTTGAATTCCATTTATAGATCTCAATATATATTCTTGCCTTTTTGTATCTAGTTCAGACAATACGTCATCAAGTAATAACAATGGATATTCTCCTATTAATTCTTTTATTATTCGCAATGATGCAAATTTTATCGTCAAAACAGAAGTTCTTTGCTGACCTTGCGATCCAAATATCTTCACGTCTATATCATTTATAAATATAGAAAAATCATCTCTATGTGGTCCTACAGATGTAATTTTTTTCTCTAGGTCTTTTTTTCTATTACTTTTAAGTAGGTTATATAACTCTTCTTGCAGATTATCAACACCCTTAAGCTGCATTATATAATTAAATTTAATAAACTCACTTCCCTGAGTTATATCGCTGTGAATTTTTTTAGAGAATTCATTTAATTTTTCTATATACTTAATTCTTTGAGCTATTATGTAACTCCCAAATTCAGCTAATCTAATATCATATATATCTATCATATCTATGTCAGCGCTAAATTTCTTTAATATAATGTTTCTTTCATTTAAAACTTTTTTATATGAAGATAGATAATGGTAGTATTTTTTGTCCAGTTTGCAAAGTTCAATATCTAAAAATCGCCTTCTGAATGATGGCGAATTCTTAACAATATCTAAATCTTCTGGAGAAAATATAACTACATTAACAACACCTACCATATCTTGTAGCTTAGTTATTTTTATTGAGTTTATATTTATAGCTTTTTTTCCATCTTTAAAAAGTTTTATATTGATTTTTTTATCTAAACGTTCTTTTACCACATAAGCACTAATATAGGCCTCGTTACTGTCCCAATATATAAGTTCTTTATCTTTATTAGTTCTATGTGATTTTCCAACACTCGAATAGTATAGCGACTCAAGTATATTAGTTTTTCCTTGAGCATTATCACCTTGAAAAACATTAGTTCCATCACATAATTCTAAGGTCACATTTTTATAATTTCTAAAATTTATTAAATTCAAATATCTAACATACATAAAAACACCCACCTAAAATTATATCATAATATACATTCTAAGTGTGAAAATTACTGTAAAAATATAAATATAGCTAAATCTCTTAATTATAATAACTATAAAACTCAAAAGGCTGAAATACTTATCAGCCTAATGTTTTATACAATAATATATTCTTCTTCTTGAAATTCTATTTTATCACCTCTATATAGCTTTTTTCCTCTTCTTACTTCCACTTCACCATTAACCTTAACATCTTCATTTTGTATATAAAATTTAGCTTCTGACCCTAAGGTAGTAGCTCCAGTAAACTTCAAAAATGAGTCTAGCTTTATAAATTCTGTATCTATTTTTATTTCTACCATATATTTCTCACATCCTAATTATTATTGGCAACTCTTACTGGAAGTAATAAATAAACACTGTTATCGTTATCTTGATTTCTTATTACACAAGGAGAAACCGTAGATGTAAATTCCATGATTATATTTTCCTCTTCCATTATTTTAAATACATCAATTAAATATTTAGAGTTAAATGCAATTTTTATCCCCTCTCCTTGCAATATTATTTGAACTTCTTCTCTAGCCTTTCCCAATTGAGAATTCGATGTTACAACTAGGGTATCATCAGAAATATCAAATTTTACAAGATTAGTGTTTCCATCCTTCGCCATAAGTGAAGCTCTTTCTATACAACCTAAAATTTCATTTCTGTTAACCGTAACTTTTAAATTATGTTCCTTAGGAATGATAGATTCATATTTAATAAAATCCCCCTCTAATAATCTAGAGACGACTTTAGTATTTCCAAAATTAAATAATATGTGATTCTTTGTAAATGTAATTTGTACAACATCATCAGTATCTTTAAGAATTTTAGAAACTTCATTAAGTGTTTTTCCTGGTATAACTGATTCCTTATTAGATTTACAATCCATGGATTCACTTTTTAAGGCTACTCTAAATCCATCTAGTGCAACCATATTTAGTTTATTTTCTTTAACTTGAAGTAATATCCCTGTCAATATAGGTCTTGTATCATCTTGAGCAATAGCAAAAATAGTTGATTTTATCATGTTTTTTAAAGTTTTTTGAGATACAGATAGCACCACATCTTCTTCTATGCTCGGTACCGTTGGATATTCTTTTGGATTTAAGTATACTAATTGAACATTAGATTTTTGGCACTTTAGTTCTACCTCATTACTATTGATTTCAGTTATTTCAACTATATCGTTAGGTAGTTTCCTTATAATCTCGCCAAATATTTTAGAGTCAAGAACGACTTCACCTTCTTCTATAATATTGGCTGGTATTTTTGTTTCTATGCTAACTTCTATATCAGATCCAATTAAAGTTAGTAATCCATCTTTTGCAGATAGATATATACCTTGAAGTATAGGCAATGTTGATTTACCTGTAATAGCTTTTTGAACATCTGAAATTGCTTCTTGTAATAAGCTTTTTTCTATTAAGAATTTCATATAAAAATCCTCCTCCTTATACACATATAAAATTACTATAAATAGCTTAGATAATTAAATAATATTTAGTAGTAGTAGTAGTAGGGGCTGTTGATTTGTTGATAAGTACTTCTAGGCTAATGATATCCACAATTTCTGTGTAAAATAAATTGTGGATAAACTAATTTTGAAATTAAGTAGTTATCCACAGTATTAAGAATATATTTTTTTTGAAAAGTAATCCACAATAAATCTTTTAATTATTATTAACAAATGTTATTAATTACTTCTGATTAATTCTTTTACTTAATTCAGCTATAGCTGATTGAAGGCTTTCATCTTTCTTTAGGTTCTGAGAAATTTTTTCATATGCATGAATTACTGTAGTATGATCTCTACCGCCAAATTCTTCACCTATCTTGGGAAGAGAAGTATCTGTAAGCTTTCTTGAAAGGTACATAGCAATTTGTCTTGGAAAAGCAACATTTCTAGTTCTTCTTGCAGATTTGAAGTCATCTACCTTTAAGTTATAATAACTAGAAACTATATCTTGAATTAATTCAATAGTAACTTGCCTTGAATTCCTGTTTGATATTATATCTTTTAGAGCTTCAGATGCTAAATCTACACTTATATCTTTATTTGTTAAAGAAGAATAGGCAACTATTCTTATAAGAGCACCCTCTAGTTCTCTTATGTTAGACTTAATTTGTGTAGCTATATATACCATAACTTCATTAGGAATATTTAAATTTTCTACATCAGCCTTCTTTTTTAGTATAGCAATTCTAGTTTCAAAGTCAGGCGGTTGTATATCAGCTATAAGTCCCCATTCAAATCTAGATCTTAACCTGTCTTCTAATGTAGGAATTTCCTTAGGAGGTCTATCACTTGATAGTATTATTTGTTTATTAGCATCATGCAGAGCATTAAAGGTATGAAAGAACTCTTCTTGAGTAGATTCTTTACCTGCTATAAATTGAATATCGTCAATAAGAAGTACATCTACATTTCTGTATTTATTCCTAAATTCAACATTTTTATCATCTTTAATAGAATTAATAAGCTCATTTGTAAATTTTTCTGATGAAACATAAACCACTTTAGACTTTGAATTAACTGTCTGTATGTAACTCCCAATAGCATGCATTAAGTGTGTTTTTCCAAGTCCAACTCCTCCATAAATAAATAGTGGGTTATAAGCCTTAGCTGGAGACTCTGCTACAGCTAAAGAAGCTGCATGAGCAAACCTATTACTATTTCCTATGACGAAAGAATCAAAGGTATATTTAGGATTTAGGATTGCTGACATTTCATCATTTACAATTAAATTATGTTTATTATTTGCATGCTTAGAGGTTGATGTATCCAAATCAGAAGCTTCCTCAGAGCTTATAACAAAGTTTATTGAATATGATTTATTGCATGCTGCTTGAATAGAATTTTTTATTAGGTCTTTATATCTATTCTCTAGGATATCCTTAGTGAAGTCATTACGAACACCAAGAGTTATAGTTGAATCAGTCATTTTTAGTGGGTCAATACTTTTTATCCAAGTATTAAAACTTACTTCGGTCAGTTCAGCTTTAAGTATTTCTAAGGCTTTTTCCCAAATTTCATTTACATAGGTGTTCATTTTATATCCTCCTCTTAAAATAGTTATATCTATAGTTAATAATAGAAAAGAGATAAAAATCCACAAGAGTATCAACAGAATAATAGATACATATAAAGTTGTTTACCATTGTTAAAATTTTTATTCACATGTTTATAATTTGTGTTTTAATAAATAGTAAATTATACTTACTAACAATATATAATTATAAGTTATACACAGGCAAAAGTGGTGAAAAACATTAAAATTTCATGTAAAAACACAAAAAAAAGAGAAAAAATAAGAGTTATTCACAGAATAATCAACAGATTGTGTATAACTTGTTCGAAAAATAACTTATCAACATCCATACATAATGATATCAAAAGATTGCATGCTATTCAATAAGTTATCCACAAAAAAAATAGTTTTGTGGAACTTTTATTAACAAGGGGGTTTAAAAACACAAAAAAATGACATATTAATAATGTTAGAAAATGTTCTAAATAGTTATCTTGACATAAGAGTTACTTACATTTATAATCTAATAGTGAAACTTATAAAGTAGTGATAATTTAATTACTATAAATGACATATAAGATGAAGGGGGTGCAAGCACATGTTCATGACTTACCAACCTAAAAAAAGACACAGAAAGAAAGAGCATGGATTCAGAAAAAGAATGAGTACTGCTTCTGGAAGAACTGTTCTTAAGAGAAGAAGACAAAAAGGAAGAAAAAAATTGACAGCATAAGGGCCGCTAATGTGGCCTTTTTCTGTAATTAAGAAAGAGAGCAACATAGAACTATGAAAGAAGAAAGGCTAAGAAAAAACCCTGAGTTTAGATTAGTATATAGAAGAGGGAAATCGTTATCTACATCTTTATTAGTGTTATACGTATTCAAAAACAATAAAGGAATTAATAGGGTAGGAATATCTGTAAGTAAAAAAGTAGGGAAGAGTGTAGTTCGTAGCAGAGTAAAGAGACTTATAAGTGAAAGTGTTAGATTAAATAAACAAGGATTAAAGCAGGGGCATGATCTAGTCTTTGTTGCAAGAAGTGCTTCAAAGGATAAGAGTTATAAAGAAATTGAAAACTCGGTTAAATATTTATTTAAGAAATCAGGGCTTAATAATGTTGAAAAAAATATTACTATTAGTAATTAAATGTTATAGAAAATATATATCTCCTATGAAAGCGCCATGTTGCATATTTGAACCAAGCTGTTCCTTATATGCAATTCAAGCTATCGAAAAATATGGCGCAATCAAAGGAGGTTTTATGGCTATTAAGAGAATTTTACGGTGTCATCCTTATCATAAGGGAGGATATGATCCTGTTAAATAGAAAGTATTAGGAGGGGTTAATTTGAATTACTTATCTGGTATATTTGTAGAAGTATTTAAATCGGTTCATAAATTTGTTCAGTTAATTACAACAAATCCAGACATATCATTCGGTATTGCAATAATAATATTTACATTGCTTGCAAGAATATGTTTATTACCATTATCGCTAAAACAAACTAAATCTACGGCTAAAATGAGTGCAATTCAGCCTGAAATTAAAAAGGTTCAAGAAAAGTATAAAAACGATCCTCAAAGACAGCAGACTGAAATAATGAAAGTATATAAAGAAAATAATGTGTCCATGTTTGGTGGATGTTTACCAATGCTTATTCAGTTTCCAATTATGATAGCATTGTTTTATGTGTTTAAATCAATAGATTATCAAGGAGCTGGATTTTTATGGATGCCAGATTTAGCACAAAAAGATCCAACAATGATATTACCAATAGTTTCAGGTTTAACAACATATTTTTCTAGTAAGGCTATGCAACCTGCTACTGGAGATGCAGCTAAGCAAACTAATATGATGAATATTGGTATGTCAATTTTCTTTGGATTTATGTCATTACAATTTCCAGGAGCATTAGTACTTTACTGGACAGTAGGAAACTTAATCCAAATGGCACAATCTTTAATATTAAATAAAATTTATAAAAAGCCTAGTACTAAATCGGCATAATAAAATCATTTTATTATTGGAAGGGCGGTATCTAAAGCATGAAAAGTATTGAAATAATTGGTAGGACTGCTGAAGAAGCTATACAGAATGCCTTAAGAGAATTAAATGTTACAGAAGAAAAAGTTACTATAGAAGTATTAGAAGAAGGTAGTAAAGGATTTTTAAATATAATAGGGGTTAAGCCAGCAAAAGTTAAGGTGAGACTAAAGAGAGATTATATAGGTGATGCTAAAAAGTTCTTAAGAGAGATTCTTAATGCTATGAATGTAAAAGCTGAGATTCATATAAAAGAAGAAAATAATGAAATAAATATTAATTTAGTAGGGCCTAATATGGGGGTATTAATAGGGTATAGAGGAGAAACTTTAGACTCTCTTCAATACTTACTGAGCTTAGTGGTTAATAAGAATCATGATGAAACATACAAGAGAGTAATTCTTGATACTGTTAATTATAGACAAAACAGACAGGAAACACTTAAAAAATTGGCACTTAAAATGGGAGATAAGGTAAGAATTAATGGAAAGACTTTAAAATTAGAACCTATGAACCCATATGAAAGAAGAGTTATTCATTCAACTTTGCAAAACAATGCATATGTAACTACCCATAGTGAGGGTGATGAGCCTTATAGAAGAGTAGTTATTGAATTAAAGAAAGCCTAGCGGCTTTCTTTTTATATTTTCAAGTAGTGTGATACAATAGTGATTTGTGGGTACAATTTATATTAAGTTATGTTGTAATATAAAAAAGGAGGGACTAACATGAAGGATTTTGATACAATAGGTGCTATATCAACAAGTATAGGAGAAGGTGGCATTGCCATTGTAAGAATTTCTGGAGACAAGGCTAAAGATGTTGTTGAGAAAATATTTCAAGCTAAAAATGGTCAATCAATTAAAGATATGAAAAGTTATACCATGAAATATGGGTATATAATAGATGAAAATAACAATCACATTGATGAGGTTATAGTTTCTTTTATGAAGGGACCTAGAAGTTTTACAGCAGAGGATACTATAGAAATAAATTGTCATGGTGGGGTAGTTGCTACAAACAAGGTTTTAGAACAGGTTATAAAGCAAGGGGTTAGGATTGCTGAACCAGGAGAATTTACTAAAAGAGCTTTTTTAAATGGGAGAATAGATTTATCGCAGGCTGAAGCTGTGATTGATATAATTAATGCTAAAACTGATTTAAGTATGAAGTCAGCATTAATGCAAAGTGAAGGATTAATTTCCAAGGAAATCCGAGGATTAAGAGAAAAGTTATTATCAACAATTGCACATATAGAGGCTACTGTAGATTATCCAGAAGATGATTTAGAAGAAGTAACATCTGAAATGGCTATAAGGGATTTAGATATAATAAAAAAAGAAATAAAAGAGTTTATAGAAACTGCTGAAGAAGGAAAAATATTAAGAGAAGGATTAAGTACCGTAATTGTAGGTAAGCCTAATGTAGGAAAATCATCGCTTTTAAATGCATTAACTAAAGAAAATAGAGCTATAGTTACAGATATACCTGGCACTACAAGAGATGTTATAGAGGAATATATAAATATTTCTGGAATTCCAATAAAGATTATTGATACTGCAGGAATAAGAGAAACAGATGATGTAGTAGAGAAAATAGGTGTAGAAAGATCAAGAGCTAAAATTAATGATGCGGATTTAATTATTCTTATATTAGATTCTAGCAATGAGTTAACTGAGGAAGATAAGGAAATTATTAATCATATAAGTAATAAAAAATATATGATATTATTAAACAAGAGTGATTTAAATAGCAAAATTACTCAAAAGGATTTAGAAAATATTAATTGTACCAATATATATAGTATTTCAGCTAAAACGGGTAAAGGTATAGATGAGGTTAGGACAGCTATTAAAGATATGTTCTTCAAAGGAGAAATTAGTACTAACAATGTTATAATAACTAATACAAGGCATAAAGAAGCTCTTTTAAGAGCTTATGAATGCATTGAGAGTGCTATAAATACTTTAAATTATACTTTTGCTATTGACCTTGCATCTATTGATATTAGAAATGCTTGGACATTTTTAGGTGAGATTACAGGAGATTCATTAGAAGAAAATATTATAGATAAAATATTTAAAGATTTTTGTCTAGGTAAATAGAGGTGAAATAATGAAATACTTAGCAGGAGATTATGATGTAGTTGTAGTAGGAGCTGGTCATGCTGGTTGTGAGGCTGCTTTAGCTACGGCTAGAATGGGATTAAAAACTTTAATGTGTACACTTAATCTTGATAGTTTAGCGCTTATGCCATGTAACCCTAATATTGGGGGTACCGCAAAGGGTCATTTAGTTAGAGAGGTTGATGCATTAGGTGGAGAGATGGGAAGAAATATAGATGATACTTACATTCAGTCTAGAATGCTTAACATATCTAAAGGTCCAGCAGTTCATTCACTTAGAGCTCAAGCAGATAAAAAGAGATACTCTGAAAGAATGAAACATGTGATAGAGACAGAGCCTAATTTAGATTTAAAACAACTTGAGGTTGTAAGTATTGATGCACCAAACAACGTAGTTAAAGGTATTCTAACTAAGTATGGAGCTTACTTTAATTGTAAATCAGTTATTTTAACAAGCGGTACTTATTTGAAATCACAGGTAATAATAGGTGAAGTAGTGGTAAATGAAGGACCTAGTGGATTATTTCCGGCTAATGAGTTATCTAAATCATTAATAGATTTAGGGATTACATTAAGAAGGTTTAAGACAGGAACACCAGCAAGAATTAATGCTAGATCAGTAGATTTTTCTAAAATGGAAGAGCAAAAGGGTGATAAAGATGTAGTTCCATTTTCATTTATGAGTGGAGATATACAAAGATCACAGGTATCTTGTTATCTAACTTATACCAATAGTAAAACCCATGATGTAATATTAAAAAATATAGATAGATCACCACTTTATAATGGATCTATAAAAAGCACAGGACCAAGATATTGTCCATCCATTGAAGATAAAGTAATAAGATTTAGAGATAAAGAAAGACATCAATTGTTTATAGAACCAGAAGGAGAAAGTACTGAAGAAATGTATGTTCAAGGAATGAGTAGTTCTCTTCCAGAGGATGTACAATTAGAGTTTTTAAGAACAATAGAAGGACTTGAAAATGTAGAGGTAATGAGAACTGGGTATGCAATAGAATATGATTGCATAGATCCTACACAATTAAAATTATCATTAGAGTTTAAGCATATAGATGGATTATTTTCAGCAGGACAGGTAAATGGAAGTTCTGGTTATGAAGAAGCAGCAGGACAAGGAATTCTTGCAGGAATAAATGCATCTCTTAAAGTTAAAGGAAAGGAGCCTTTAATTTTAAAAAGATCTGATGCTTATATAGGAGTTTTAGTAGATGATTTAGTTACAAAAGGAACCAATGAACCTTATAGAATGATGACTTCAAGGTCTGAATATAGACTTTTACTAAGACAAGATAATGCTGATTTAAGGTTAACGGAAATTGGTTATCAAGTTGGATTAGTTAAAGATGAAAGATATAAGGAATTCATTAAGAAAAAAGAAGATATAGATGTAGAAATAGAAAGATTGAAAAATCTTCAAATAACGGGTAAAAAAGAAGTAAATGAATTTTTATTAAAAATGGGTTCTGCAGAACTTAAAAAACCAACTTCATTATATGAATTAATTAAACGTTCAGAATTAGATTATTACAATATTAAGGACCTAGATCCGGAAAGAAAAGAACTTAGTAGACAAGTTACGGAGCAAGTTAATATAGTATCTAAATATGAAGGCTATATAATAAAACAATTAGAACAAATTAGTCAATTTACTAAATATGAAAATAAATTTATACCAGAAAATTTAGACTATACTAAAGTTAAAGGATTAAGGACAGAGGCTATTCAAAAATTAGATTCAATAAAACCAGTAAATATAGGTCAAGCATCTAGAATTTCTGGAGTATCTCCAGCAGATATAAATGTTCTATTAATATTTCTTGAGCAAAGAAGAAGAAGTTTAAAAATAGACAATTAATATATACAATATTTAAGAATAAAAGAAATAAGTATTTATTAATACCTACTAATTATTTAGGTTTATAATTAGTAGGTATTAGTTTAAAATAGAAATATATACATAAAAGTTTATTAAAATATATAAAACTTAATTAATTATACGGAGGATTAAAATGGAGTATTTTGATATGTTGAAAGAAGCTTGTGAGAATGAAGGATTAATCTTTGATGAAACAATGTATAATAACTTTATTCAATATAAGGCATTAATTAAAGAGTGGAATGAAAAAATTAATTTAACAGCAATAACAGAAGATGAGGAAATTATAAAAAAGCACTTTATTGATTCTATTAAAGTATTTGAATATCCATATGTAAGAGAAGCTAAGAAAATTATAGATATAGGAACAGGAGGAGGATTTCCAGGAATTCCTATGAAAATAGTAAAGCCCGAGTCTTCTATGGTGCTTTTAGATTCTTTAAATAAAAGAATAAATTTTTTAAATGAAGTTATTGACAAATTAGAGTTAAAAGATATAGAAACCATTCATGGTAGAGCAGAGGACTTTGCACAAAAGGCAGAATACAGAGAAGAATTCGATTTAGCTGTATCTAGAGCTGTTGCAAATTTAACGGTTTTATTAGAGCTATGTTTACCTTTCGTGAAGGTTGGTGGATATTTTGTAGCATTAAAAGGACCAGCTATAGAAGATGAAATAAAAGATTCTAAAGTAGCACTTAAAGTATTAGGTGGGCATATTCAAGAAATAATAGAGGTTAATATTGCAGGTAGTGATCTTAAACATAATTTGTTAGTTATAAAAAAGATTAAAGATACACCTAAAAAGTATCCAAGAAAAGCTGGAACAGCAAATAAAAATCCTATAAAATAAATTTCTAGAAATATTTATATTAATTGTTAAATATAAAGAGGAATTTTGAGATTAATATAGAATTTTAATTAAAGATAAGGAATTTCATAAAAGGATGGTATAAAATGGAAAATACTATTAATTATATAGCGGTTGATTCAATAAGTCCTAACCTTTATCAGCCAAGAAAAGTATTTGATGAAGAATCAATACAAGAGCTTGCACAATCAATAAAGGTTTATGGAATAATTCAACCTTTATCAGTTAGGAAAATAGATGAGAATAATTATGAGCTAATCGCAGGTGAAAGAAGATTAAGAGCAGCTAAAGAAGCTGGATTATCAAAAGTCCCAGCTATAATAGCTAATATTAATGATAAGGATTCTGCTGCAATTGCATTATTAGAAAATTTACAAAGAGAAGATTTAAATTTCTATGAAGAAGCGTTAGCATATCATAATTTAATTAAAGTACATTCTTACACTCAGGAGCAATTATCTGAGGTTATAGGTAAGAAACAATCTACAATAGCAAATAAGCTTAGAATTTTAAAGTTAGATGAAAAAATAATTAGTACAATAATCGACAATAAATTGACAGAGAGACATGCTAGAGCATTATTAAAAATACCAACTGATGAGTTGCGTAATGAAGTATTAGAAATTGTAATAAAAAATGGGCTAAATGTTAAAAAAACAGAAGAACTTATAGATAGGGAATTACTTAAATTAGCTCATACTGAAGTTGCATCAGATGGTAAAAAGAGAATAAAAGGATCATTTAGTCCAGCTATATATATTAACACTGTAAAGCAAGTTTTTGATAAATATGGGGTAGAAGCTAAATATAGATCCAAGGAATTAGATGATAGTATACAAGTTACTATAACAATAAAAAAGAAATAATACTTTTATAAAAGACTACAAAATGTTTCACGTGAAACATTTTGTAGTCTTTTATTGAACAATTAATTTTACATAATTAAAGTTAGTTTGAATAAATAAAATTTCAATAAATATATGAATTGAAGTACTTATATAAAAATTGCACAATAAATTTATACAATATTATTATCAATAGTATCTAAAATAGTAAATTTATCTAAATATGTTTATAAAAAAATAAATACTTATTAATTTATGTAATAATTACTTTAAATAAAACCTGTATCAATATATAATATAAATACATAGGTAAATTAATTTATAATGATTAAAATTATTAGTAATATAAAGTTTCTAATATAAAGTAATTTAAAACAAAATCTACTATAGGTAAGGGGGGAGAATATGAAGGTAATATGTATTTTCAATCAAAAAGGGGGAGTTGGAAAAACAACTACTAATATAAATTTATGTTCGTACTTAGCAATGAATGGATATAAAGTTCTGTCTATAGACATAGATCCTCAAGGAAATACAACTAGTGGTATAGGATTAGATAAAAGAAAAATACATTGTTCTATGTATGACGTTTTAACAAGTAATGTTTCATTAAAAGAAATTATCAAAAAAAGTGAAATAGTAGATAATTTCTATATTGCACCTTCAACTATGACTCTAGCAGCAGCTGAAGTTGAAGTTATAAGTCAGGATCAAAGAGAAAAAGTTTTAAAAAATAAAATTGATGAAATAAAAGATGATTATGACTATATATTTATAGACTGTCCACCATCGTTAGGTGTATTAACTATTAATGCGTTAACGGCATCTGACTCAGTTTTAATACCAATCCAATGTGAGTTTTATGCTCTTGAAGGTGTAGGACAATTGATGAGTACTATACAATTAATTAAGAGATATTTAAATACTGGTCTTGAAATTGAAGGTGTAATCATGAGTATGTATGATAGTAGAACTAGATTATGTAATGAAGTAGTTGAAGAAATTAAAAAGTACTTTAATGATAAGGTATATGATACTTTCATACCAAGAAATGTTAAATTAGCAGAGTCACCTAGTTTTGGACTTCCTATCATGCTATATGATGATAAATGTAAGGGATCAGAAGCATTTGAAGCTTTAACGGAGGAGTTTATTAGTAGACAAGGAGGAAAATAGCATGAAGAAAGCAGGAGTTTTAGGAAAAGGATTATCTTCATTAATTCCTGAAAATGACTTTCAGGACAGTAATAATGAACAGGTTATAAGTATAGACATAAATTTAATTAAGCCTAATAAGGATCAGCCGCGAAAGCATTTTGATAATGAAAAGTTAATAGAATTAGCAAATTCTATTAAGGAACATGGTATAATACAACCTATTGTAGTAAGAAAAGAAAATCAGTTTTATTTAATAATTGCAGGTGAACGTAGATGGAGAGCAGCAAAATTATTAAATTTAAAAGAAGTACCAATAATTATTAAGGAATTGTCTGATGTAGAGGTTGTACAAATTTCTTTAATAGAAAATATAATTAGAGAAGATTTAAATCCTATAGAGGAAGCTACAGCATATAATAAGTTATTAAATGATTTTAATTTGACTCAAGAAGAAATAAGTAAACGGGTTTCAAAATCTAGAAGTGCTATTGCCAATTCATTAAGATTACTAAATCTTGATGAAAGAATACAGGGGTATTTAATTGAAGGTGTTTTATCAGAAGGACATGGGAGAGCAATATTAGCATTAGAAAATAAAGAAGATCAATATGTAGTTGCCCAGAAAGTTATTGATGAAAACCTAAATGTTAGACAAACTGAATTGCTAGTTAGAAATTATTATAAAGATGAAAATAATAAGTATAAAAAAATAAATAATAAATCAGAAAATGATATATATTACAAAGACATAAGAACAAAATTAGAAAATCATTTTAATACAAAAGTATGTATAAGTAATAATTCTAAAAATAAAGGAAAAATAGAAATAGAATATTATTCTCCAGAAGATTTACAAAGAATAATAGAAATTTTAAATATATAATGTTTCACGTGAAACATTTTTAGAGAGGATGAATGCTTTTGGAACAAATTATAGAATTTCTCAATGAATATAATGTATTTATAACTATAGGGTTAATAATATTAGTATTCATATTAATGATTATTTTGATAATATCACTATTATCAACAAGTAAGATGAAAGACAAATATAGAAAAATTATGAAGGGGACTAATAATAAAAATTTAGAAGAATTATTAGTAAGTTCATTAGATAAAATTGACAATATGGAAGAAATAACAAATGAAGTTAAGGATATGTGTAATAAAACATCTAATAAAGTTTTATCTTGTGTTCAAAAGGTTGCAATGCAAAGATATAAAGCTTTTGAGGATATTGGAAGTGATTTAAGCTACTCCATTGCTCTGTTAGATGGAAGAAATAACGGTGTAATAATAACTAGTATTTATTCAAGAAATGAAAGTATTACATATGCAAAACCTATTGATGATGGGATATCTAGATATGATTTATCGCAGGAAGAAAACAATGTTCTGCATCAAGCTATCAATACTAATAAGGAATAGATGTAACAAAATAGATGNNCATCTATTTTGTTACATCTATATTTAGTATTAAGTATAGGATATTGTGGTAATTGGATATAAAAAGTAAAGTAACAAGATTATAACTTATGTTTTTTAAATTGATATAAAGTAATGCAAATAAGAATAATTCATTTTAGGTAGAACAGTTAATTAAATCGAAGTGGAAAATTAAGTTTAGCATAAAATGAAGTATTTATATATTAAACAAGTAAGAAGAGATAATAAATGTTTCACGTGAAACATTTATTATCTCTTCTTGTAAGTTCTAGTCTGCATCTAAAACTTTAGGAATATATTTATTGTTAACCTTGGAGGAAGATTTACGTCCACCTATAGTTTTTATTATAGAATGGTATATCCCTGAGGAGATTACTTCAGCTAATTTCATTACAATATATAATCGAGTATTTTGAAGTACCATAAATTCTAAAGAGCCAGATATATTAACAATTCCAACAATACTTAAATCACCAACAGAAGGTAAATTTTTATTTAGAGCAGCTCCAGGATACAGAGGTTTAGATTCAATTATAACTTTACCTACATTTTGAAGGCCTCCAAGAGAAGCATCTATAGCTATTATATATGGATCATTATGACTCTTAAGTATTAAATCATTGGTTTCAGAAATATTTTTTGCATGCACAGGGTTTTCTAGACTTCCATAGATAAACACCGTATCTCTAACTAAAAATTTGAGTTTATAACCTACAAGTGGACCTAAACTATCACCTGTAGATCTGTCTGTACCTATGCATAAAATAACAATATCTCTATTATCTTTAATTACTTTGGTTAGTTCTGCTGAAAGAATTTCTCTTATATCATATATAGAATTATCAGATAAAGCATCGAAAATAACTTTTTCAACCATGAGTAACACCCTCCTATATTAGAAAGTATTACCATATAGATAAATTTAATACATTTATTATTAATTCATTACAATTTTTTAATGGAAGAATTTATACTACACAAGATATAATCTACATCTTTATCATCGTTAAAATATCCAAAACTAAAACGTAAAGTTCCATTAGGATATGTTCCAATAGTTTTATGAGCTAATGGAGCACAATGGAGACCAGTTCTAGTTATAATATTATATTCAGAGTCAAGAATAAATCCAAGTTCACTATTATCAATTTTAGAAGAGTTTACAGATATAGTTGAAGTTCTATTTTCAGTATTCAGATGTCCATAAACTTTCATTGTAGAGATATTTAATATACCATCAATGAACTTTTGTGTTAGATAATCTTCATGATCTTTAATTGTAGACAATCCTTCGTTTTCGATAAAGGTTATTCCAGATAGAAGACCTGCAATACCAGGTGCATTAATAGTACCACTTTCAAATTTGTCAGGTAAGAAGTTGGGTTGAATTATGTCTGAGGAAACACTTCCTGTACCACCAACAATTAATGAAGAACAAATATCATTCATTTCATCATCTATGATAAAGCCACCTATACCTTGAGGACCTAATAAACTTTTATGTCCAGTAAAGGCTAAAGCATTGCAGTTTAACTTTTTAAAATTTAAATCAAGAACCCCAGCTGTTTGAGCAGTATCTATGATGAAAAATATATTACTTCGCTTGCAAATTTGTCCAATTTTTTCTAGAGGTTGAATAGTACCAATTATATTAGAACTATGAGAAAGGGTCACAAGTTTAGTATTATGCTTGATTTTACTTTGAAAATCATCAATATTAATTTCACCTAATTTATTACATTGAATTATGTCTAATTCAATTATTCCTTTAGATTTTAATTCATTTAATGTTCTAAGAGTACTGTTATGATCCATAGAAGATGTTATAACATGCCATCCAGGTTTAACTATACCTTTAATTAAAATATTTAACGACATAGTAATATTAGATGTAAATATTACATTTTTAGTATTAGGAAAATTAAAAAAATCACATAAAGCATTTCTACATTGGAATATAACTTTATTTCCTTTTAGAGATGAAGTAGATGCGCCTCTTCCAGGATTACCGCCTATATTTCTCATATAATTTAGTATATCATTATAAACACAATCTGGTTTAGGAAAAGATGTAGCTGCATTATCTGCATAAATTTGCATAGTATTACCTCCTAGGTTGAATTTATCATATTTAGATATATAATAGGTAAAATTTATATATTATAAATTTAGATATGATATATTGTATAGATTTGATATAATTAGTATGTTAATAAAGGTTGTATTATAGTAAGTCGTTATAACACAATAATACAACAATATAATAAATATATACAATATTATATTAAATAAAACATATTAATTAATAGATATTAACTAAATATTATTATCAAATAATATTTAATAGGGGGAGAATTTTATGGAAAATATTAGAAATAAAATTGACTGCAGAGGATTAAATTGCCCAATTCCGGTAGTAAATACAAAAAAATATTTTGATGCTTTAGAAAGTGGTGTAGGAGTAACTGTTGTAGATAATGAGGTTGCCAAAAATAATGTGGCTAAATTTGCTCAAGGAAATGGATTTAACTATGAAATAGAAGAAAGAGAAGGGAATCTATACTATATAACAATTACAAAGGGAGAAGTTACAGTAGAAGAATTAAATCTAAAAAATTCTAAAGAAAAAGAAGAGACTTTTACTATTGTTGTAGGTTCAGATAAATTGGGAAATGGAGATGATAAACTTGGAATAGCTCTTATAAAGAGTTATTTATTTGCACTTTCAGAGGCAGAAGTTATACCAACCAATTTAGTATTTTTAAATGCAGGAGTAAAGTTAGTGGTTGAAGGAGCACTTACTCTTGATAGTTTAAAAAGATTAGTAGAAAGAGGTGTAAATGTACAAAGCTGTGGTCTTTGTTTAGATTTTTATGGATTAAAGGAAAATCTTGCAGTTGGAGAAATTAGTAATATGTATGCAATAATTGAAATGATGAATAAAGGAAAAACTATAAAGTTATAAGAAATAGTGCTAGGAGATATACGAAATGAAAGAATTTTTAATTGTAACTTTTAATAATACTCATGAAGCTATGAAAGCTGAATCAGTATGTATTAACGAAAAGCTTAAGGTTACTATGATGCCAACACCGACATATATAACAAAAAGTTGTGGAATAAGCTTAAAAGCGGATATTGGTATTGTAGATAGCTTAAAAGAGATAATAAAAGATAAAAAGATGGAATTCAAAACTATTTATCAATTTATTGATAGTAAGTTAATAGAATTAAATATTGACTAACATAATATGAAATGGCAAAAAATAAGTATAAAATAATATAGTTTATTGATATAAATATTTGGAAACAATGATATAGGAGAAAAATATGAAAGAATTTGAATTAAATGATATTGTAGAAACTAAAAAAACACATCCATGTGGTAGTAATAAGTGGGAAATAATTAGAATGGGTGCAGATATAAAAATTAGATGCACCGGATGTGATAGAATTGTTATGATTCCTAGAAGTAAATTTGAAAAGAGTGTAAAGAAAGTTGTTAAGAATGAGGAAAAATAAGATAACAATATTGACTTGATAGTTTTACTATGATATAATTTGATGATGTAATCCCTGCTGTGAAAATCACAGCCGTTAGTCCGGGGGGAGGAGGTGAAACTAATGAGAGCATATGAAACTATATTCATATTACACCCATCATTAGACGAGGAGGCTGTTAAAGCTAACGTTGAAAAATTTAAAGGTGTAATAGAGAACAATGGTGGAGAAGTTGAAAGCGTTGACGTTTGGGGTAGAAGAAAGCTAGCTTATGAAATCGCTAAAGTTAACGAGGGTGTATACACATTAATCAACTTCAAAGCTGACGCTGAATTACCTAAAGAATTAGACAGAGTATTCAGAATTACAGATGGTGTTATAAGACATATTATAATCAATCCAGAAAGCAAGTAGGTGGTATTAATGAATAAGGTTGTTTTAATCGGAAGATTAACCAAAGACCCAGAGTTAAAATTTACTCCAGGTACAGGTACAGCTGTAGCCACATTTACAATTGCTGTTAATAGAAGATTTAAGAAGGAAGGTCAACCGGATGCGGATTTTATACCTGTAGTAGTATGGGGTAAACAGGCTGAAAGTACTGCTAATTACATGAGTAAAGGTAAACTTTTAAGTGTAGCTGGTAGAATTGAAACTCGTTCTTATGAAGCTAAAGACGGTGGAAGAAGATATGTTACTGAAGTAGTAGCTGATGAAGTAAGTTTCCTTGAATGGGGTGGCAATAAAACATCAGGAATGAATACTGGAGCTGCTTCTCACAATGATTCATCAATACCAACAGATTACTTTGGTGGAGGAGATATGACTCCGATTGATGATGGTGAGGATATGCCATTTTAATAATTAGGTAAGGAGGTAAAGAGCGATGGCTTATGATAGAAACGATAAGAATGATAGAAGAAAAGGCGGAAATAGAAAAAGAGCTAAGAGAAAAGTTTGTGCTTTTTGTATGGATAAAGCAACTTCTATAGATTATAAAGATATCAATAAATTAAGAAAGTACGTTACAGAAAAGGGTAAAATTTTACCAAGAAGAATTTCTGGAAACTGTGCTAAACACCAAAGAATGCTAACTGTAGCTATTAAGAGAGCTAGAAACATAGCATTATTACCATTCACAACTGAATAGTAATAATTTATTTGGTAAAACAAACATATAATTAATAAAAACTAGTGAATCGTTGTTATTCACTAGTTTTTTATTTTAATCTCAGAATAACTGTGAAATAAAGGTAAATATACCTATAATCATGTTGCATAAATATTAAAAAAAATTTACAATAGACTTATAGCCTAAAGAAAGGATGATTCTTATGAGACGAGAAGAATTTAATATTATGTCCAATATAAAGATAATAGAAGGACTAAAGGCAGAATTAATTTGTATTGTAGGTGATTTTTTTAAATTATTAAGTAAAGGGAGTAATATAGCGCAAGATGCAATTTTAGATTGTATATCAGGAGCAATAATAATATTATATATTTTAGCAGAAAAATTAGGATATTCTCATTTAGCAATTGATGAAACTATGAAGAAAAAATTAAAGGTTGGTATAGTAGAAGGTGATCCTCTTGAGAAAAATGGGAAAGAGCTTAGTAAGCTTTATGACCATATAAGAGAAAGGAATTAGAAGGAGGATGTTATGGAACAAAAGATTAATACAAAAAGTTTGGTAGAAGCTGCGTTGGTGGCAGGTATTATAACTATAATAAGCATTAGTGCATCATACATTTTGTTATTTTATATAATAGGTTTAATATTGTTGCCGATTTTAGTAGCTCTTATTTATTATAGGAATGGAATGAAATATTCAATAGGAGCTGCATTAATAAGCACAATATTAGTAGCTATATTTCTGAATCCTATTTTGGCTATAACTTCAGGTATGTCTTATGGGATAATAGGTGTGGTCTTGGGTTATTGCTTAAAAAATCAAAAGAAACCATATAATATATTAATAGCCTTGATTATAGCATGTATAATATCAATGCTGGTTGAGGTATGGTTAACTAGTAGGCTTGTTAGCAATATAAGTATAATTCAATTTATTAATGAGAAATTGAATACATATATACATGAATTTAAGGAATATATAACTCAAACTAAAAAAATTTATAGCAACATGGGTATGAATGCTACTCAACTACAAATGTTTGAACATATAGAATCTATCTTTACAGTTGAGCTCTTAGCTATGTTGATACCAACTGTATTATTTATAGCTTCCTTTATACAAGGATATACAACAATATTATTTACACATTTAGTATTTAGAAAACTTAAATATAAAGAAATAAAATACTTAAGGTTTTCAGAGTTTTATGTATCTAATCTAGTTGGAGCTACATTAATTGCTATTATTAGCATATGTGCAATAGTAGGAAGTAGGGGGATTACAGGTGGCTTATTTTTATATAATGCTATTTTAATGTTAACAATTATGATATTAGCTGTGAACGGAGCAGCTGTAACTGATTATTATTTTAGAAAGAAACTAGGAATGCCCAAGGCAATGAGAATACTTTTAGTAGTTCTTTTGTTTATAATAGGATCATCAAAAATTTTAGGAATAGTAGGCTTTGTAGAAATGATGTTAGATTTTAGAAAGCTGGATCCATATAGAATCAGAAAGGCGTAATATATGAGTAAAGAGAATTTTAAAGAAATGCTATTTAATTTTATAAAAAGTAAAATAGTTATAACTATTTTAGTTATATTATTAGTAGTGTTTTTTATAAAGGATATGTTAATTGTTTCAAATATACTACTTCTAATATATGCAGCCGCTCTTTTGTATATTATATTTGATAATAGCAAGAAAGATAATTTTTCTAACAAAATTGAAAATATAATACACAAGGTTGATACTGTTAAGTCTACGGCATTTTCTAAGGTGCATTTTCCAACTATGTTTTTATTAGAAAATGGAGAGGTAATATGGTATAACGAAAGTTTAGCTTTAAGATTAGAAAATAATGATATAGTAGGTAAAAATATAAAAGAAATAATTAAAGAGTTCAATATAAAATTAGCATTAGAAGGAAAAAGATCAGAGTATAAAAATGTTGTTTTTAAGGATAGAATTTATGATATTTATATAAGTATTATTCAAGATTATGAAATTAATGAAGATAATAATCTTATAGTAATTTCTTTTGATGATATTACAGATAATGTTAATTTGATAAATCAAATTAATAATGCTAAAGAAAGTGTAATGCTCATAGAGGTAGATAATCTTGATGAGGTTATTAAGACTACAGAAGAAGATTTAAGACCACAGCTTATAGCAGACATAGATAGAACTATAAATAACTATGCTAATAGCCTAAAAGCGTTAATAAGAAAATATTCATCAAATAAATATGTATTAACTACTAAAGATGTTAATATAGAAACTGAGATGAATAAAAAATTTGATATACTAGATACAATTAGAGAAGTAAGCAGTGGAAATAAACTTACAGTTACTCTAAGCATTGGAGTGGGTAGAGGTGGAGAAAATCCAGCTCAAAATCATGAATTTGCCACTATAGCAAAGGATTTGGCTCTTGGAAGAGGTGGAGATCAATGTGTAGTCAAGAGCTTTGAAAAAGTATCTTTTTATGGTGGAAAAACTAAAGAAGTTGAAAAAAGGACTAAGGTTAGAGCTAGGGTAATTGGTCATGCACTTTTAGAACTGATAAATGAAAGTAGCAATGTAATTATAATGGGACATCACAATCCAGATATGGATTGCTTGGGAGCAGCAATAGGAATGTATAGTACCATACGTTCTTTAAATAAGGAATGTTATATAGTTATGGATGAGCCTCATGATGCTGTGCAGTATATGTTGGACAGATTAGATGATGATGATAACTATAAAGATACATTTATAAATATAAATGCAGTTAAAAATTTAAAAAACGATAAAAGTTTATTAATATTAGTTGATGTTCATAATGAGAGTTACGTACTTTCGATGGAGGTAGTAGATTACTTCAGTAGAATAGTAATTATAGATCATCATAGGAAAACAAAAGACTTTATACAAGGTACAATGCTAAGTTATGTGGAAACCTATGCATCATCAACATCTGAATTAATAACAGAATTAATTCAGTATATGGTTGAAAAGCCAAAATTGAGAGAAGTAGAAGCTGTAGCTCTATTAGCAGGTATTTGTCTAGATACTAAGAATTTCTGTTTTAAAACTGGAGTTAGAACCTTTGAGGCAGCAGCATTTTTAAGAAGATTAGGTGCTGATACTGTAGATGTAAAAAGAATTTTTAGTGAAGCTTTGGATATTTACATAACAAGAGCAGATATAATAAAAACTGCAAAGGTTAAAAGTGGAATAGCTGTAGCGAAATGTCCACCAGAAATATCAAATTCTGTATTACCAGCACAAGCAGCGGATGAATTGCTAAATATTACAGGTATTCAAGCATCCTTTGTTATTGCTAAAATAGAAGAGGGCACTTATATAAGTGGAAGATCCTTAGGTGAAATAAATGTTCAGGTGATATTGGAATATTTAGGTGGTGGAGGACATTTAACAATGGCAGCTGCTAGAATTAAAGATTCTAATCAAGATGAGGCAGAAGAATTATTAAATGATGCTATAGAAAAATACTTAAGGAAGGGTGAATAATAATGAAAGTTATTTTATTACAAGATGTAAAATCAGTTGGAAAAAAAGGAGAGGTTGTTAATGCTTCCGATGGATATGCAAGGAATTTCTTGTTTCCTAAGAAATTAGCGCAAGAAGCAAATGATGTTAACATGCATATTTTAAATAAGAAAAATGAAGCTGATAGAAAGAAGAAATTAGCTGAAATAGAGGAAGCTCAAAAAGTTGCAAATGGACTTAAGGATAAAGAAGTAATTATCTATGCTAAGTCAGGAGACAATGGCAGATTATTTGGAGCTATAACCACAAAAGATATTTCTCAGGAAATGGAAAAACAATTAAACATAACAATAGATAAGAAAAAAATAGTAGTCAATACTATTAAAACTATGGGATTATATGATGTAGAAGTAAAACTATATCCTGAGATATCAACTAAAATAAAGGTTATTATAAAAGAACAACAATAGATTTTAAAAACCGAGGGGAGGAAAGCATAGAAGGTATAAAAATCCTTCTATGCTAATAATTTTGAATATAAATTCAGTTGATAAAATAAATAATTTTAGCTTAGAAGAAGAATTAACTATGGAAGTAGAAATAGAAGTTTTAGAAGAAGTTATGTACAAGATTTTAGATGAAGGCACTATTAGAGGCAGAGCAGTAAAGTTTAAGGTTCAAAAGCACTTAAATAGTAAAGATATGTATAGAAAACTTTATGCCATAAATAAAATAGTTACTAATGGAAAAGGAATTAGTATTCCACCAAGTGATAATAATATAGAAGAAGTTTTAAAAGAAACTAGCCTAGAAATAAGTGAACTTTTAGCTAAAAGATATGTACAAAATAAATTAGATGCAGAAGTGGAAAAGCAAATTATAGAAAAACAGGACAAGTATATAGATGAGGTAAGATTAGGAATCATAAAGAAACAAAGAGGACCAGAGAATAGTAAGACATTAAAGAAATATGCAGAGTTTGAATGTTTAGATTCAAAGCACTTAACTCAAAATATTATGAATATGCTTAGACCTGATAGTTTTTCAGAAATAATTGGTCAAGAGAGAGCTATTAAATCTTTAATATCTAAGATGGCATCTCCATATCCACAACATATAATTTTATACGGACCACCAGGAGTGGGTAAGACTACGGCAGCTAGGATTGCTCTTGAAGAAGTTAAGAAATTAAATCATACGCCATATGATAAAGATGCAAAATTTGTAGAAGTAGATGGAACCACATTAAGATGGGATCCAAGAGAGATATCAAATCCTTTATTAGGTTCAGTACACGACCCTATATATCAAGGTTCAAAGAGAGATTTAGCTGAAAGTGGTACTCCAGAACCAAAGACGGGACTAGTTACAGAAGCACATGGAGGAGTTTTATTTATAGACGAAATAGGTGAATTAGATTATACTCTTCAAAATAAATTATTAAAAGTTTTAGAAGATAAAAGAGTTGAATTTTCATCATCATATTATGATCCAGATGATGAAAGTACACCTAAATATATTAAGTATTTATTTGACAATGGGGCTCCAGCTGATTTCGTTCTAATAGGTGCTACTACTAGAGAGCCAAGTGAGATTAACCCAGCATTAAGATCAAGGTGTACAGAAGTTTATTTTGAACCACTATCTTCTGTAGATATAGAAAAAGTTGTATTAAATGCAGCTAAAAAGTTAAATATTAAATTAGAGGATGGTTTAGCAAAAGAGATAAGTAGATATACTATAGAAGGTAGAAAAGCTGTAAATATACTTGCAGATGTATATGGATATGTATTATTAAACAATGAAGATAGAAATGATGTGGTTATAACTATTTCTGATTTTAATGAAGTAGCATCTAATAATAGATTAAGACCATATGAAGATATTAGTGATTTAGATTCTAAGGAAGTTGGACAGATTTTTGGTCTTGGAGTATCTGGATTCTTGGGATCAACTATAGAAATAGAATGTTCAAGTTTTGAGGCTAAGGAAAAAGGTAAAGGAACTGTTAGATTTAATGATACTGCTGGATCTATGGCAAAAGATTCTGTTTTTAATGCAGCCTCTGTTATAAGAAAGATTACTGATAAGGAAATCAGAGATTATGATATTCATGTAAATGTTATTGGTGGTGGAAAAATTGATGGACCATCAGCAGGTGCAGCTATAGCAACATGTATTCTAAGTGCCATTTTAGAAAAACCAATAAGACAGGATATTGCAATTACTGGTGAAATATCAATAAGAGGTAAGATAAAACCAGTAGGAGGAGTGTTTGAAAAAATATATGGAGCAAAAAGAAAAGGTATAAGGCAGGTAATAATACCAAAAGATAACTTGAAAGATGTTCCAGCTAATGTTAAAAATATAGAAGTTACAGCTGTATCAACAATAGAAGAACTACTAGAGTTAGTATTTTAGATACTTTAATTATTAAAACCCTGTAAAATGATTATACAGGGTTTTAATTTAATTTTATAAATTAATGTTTGGATTTTTTTATAACTACATTATAATTAAAGAGAAGGATTTTATAATAAATAATGTTTTCTACATTATTTATTCCTTGAGAGTACATATAGGAGTTTTCTTTTAATATATCGCAGGAGGTAATAATATGAGTGACTCACTTAGAACTATGCCACAAAATATAGAAGCTGAGCAGTCAGTAGTAGGGTCTATGTTAATAGATAAGAATGCTATTGCACAAGCTGCAGAGGTTCTTTCAGCTGAAGATTTCTATAAAGATGCTCATAAGACTATTTTTAAGGCTATTAGAGATTTATACAATAAAGATATACCTGTAGATATGATAACCTTGGTAGATTATCTAAAATCTAATGATATGCTTGAGCAAGCTGGAGGGGTAACATATATTATGGAGATAAGCACCTCAGTACCTTCTACAGCTAATTTATCTTCTTATATAAAAATTGTTGAAGATAAATCAACCCTTAGAAGGTTAATTAGAAGCTCAACAGAAATAATTGAAAATAGCTATAATAAACAAGATGATGTAGAATCAGTAATAGACTTGGCAGAAAAAAATATATTTAATATATCTGAAAAACGAAGTACTAGTGATTTTGAACCTATGAGTACTGTATTGGAAAGAGGATTTTTAGAGATAGAAAAGATTTTTAATAATAAAGGTCAAGTAAATGGAGTAGCTAGTGGATTTAAAGATTTAGATGCAAAAACTTCAGGGTTTCAGAGCGGAGATATGGTTCTAATAGCAGCTAGACCATCTATGGGAAAAACTACATTTTGTCTTAATATAGCTCAAAATGCAGCTATTAGAGATGGTAGGAAAGTTGCAATATTCTCATTAGAAATGAGTAAGGAGCAATTAGCATATAAGCTCCTTTGTGCAGAGGCTAATGTAGATATGGTTAAGCTTAGAAATGGAGATTTAGACGATAGAGATTGGGAGAATATAGCAAGGGCTTCAGGACCACTTGCATCTGCGGGAATATATATAGATGATACTGCAGGTATTTCTGTCATGGAGATGAGGTCTAAATGTAGAAGACTTAAAATAGAGCATGGAATAGATTTAATTATCATAGACTATCTTCAATTAATGTCAGGAAGCAATTCTGATAATAGACAACAGGAAGTATCAGAAATATCAAGAAGTATAAAAGCTTTAGCTAAAGAAATGAAATGTCCAGTAATTGCATTATCTCAATTATCCCGTGCACCAGAACAAAGGGCAGACCATCGTCCTATGTTATCAGATTTAAGAGAATCAGGTTCTATTGAGCAGGATGCAGATATAGTTATGTTCTTATATAGAGAATTTTATTATAGCAAAGAAAAAGAAGACGAGAACATAGCGGAATGTATATTAGCTAAACATAGAAATGGTGAAGTTGGAACCGTAAATTTAGCATGGATAGGTAAATATAGTAAATTTGGAAACTTAGACTTAGTTCATCCAGAATAATTTAAAGAGATTTCATAGAAAGTAGTAATAAAGTATAATTAAATATCATTTATTTTTATTGCATATACTAAAGCCTTATTACATAAAGATATATTAGCTATATTTTATGTGAGGTGAGATCACTCATGGTAAATGAGATGAAGAACAATAAATTAATAGATGATAAGTTTAACAATGGAAAAGAGACATATTTTCACAAGCATTCGAAATTAGATGACATTACTATAACAGAAGAACATGAAGATGATATTATAAGCTTGTATAATAATGGAATTATGAAAGATATAAGAGATATTAGTAACAACAATGAAGAAGTAACAATAATTAAGTCTAAAGAATTTTATTGTGACAAAGATAAAGGGTCTATATTAGAATCTAAGGATAAAAACTGTAGCGAAAAAAGTTGGGGAGCAACATTAGTGTTTTGTATACTTTTAGGTTTTATAGGTTTCCATAGATTTTATGTTGGAAAAGCAGGAACTGCAATATTAATGTTACTTACACTAGGTGGTTTTGGCATATGGATTATAGTAGATTTAGTATCTATAGTAATAAATAGTTTTACAGATGAATATGGTAGAATTGTTAAAAGAAAAAAGTCCATAGATCAAAATTAAAAGGATGTGGTAAAACATATCTTTTTTAAGTATTATTGAATAATTTTAATAGATTTGATAATATTCATCTTATATAGTACACGAAGTAAAGATTAAGGAGAACAGTTATGGAAAATAAGAAAATTGGTGAGTTTAACAAAGGGGATAGAATTGAAAGTTTTTTCTTAGTAAAAAATGCAGAATGTAAAATAACTAACAATAGTACTACGAATAAATATTTAGATCTTATGCTAATAGATTCAACTGGGGAAATAAATGCAAAGTTATGGGAATGTAATGAAAACATTGAAGCTTCAATAAAGGATAATATACTTGTAAAAGTAAGAGCTGTAGTAAATGAATATAGAGGGAAATTACAGTTAAAGATAGAGAAAATTAGACCAGCTACAGAAGAAGATAATGTTAATATAGATGAATTTATACTAGTTGCTCCTTATAAGTCTGAAGATATGTTTGAAACTCTATTAGATTATATAGAGAAAATAGAAAATAAAGATATAAAACATATTACAGAAAATATTATCGGTAAATTAAGTTACAAGTTAATGCATTATCCAGCTGCTAAATCCAATCATCACGCAATTAAAGGTGGTCTTTTATATCATATAACTACTATGTTAAATGCAGCAGAAAAATTATTAGGTATATATAATTATCTAAATAAAGATTTATTGTATTCAGGTATAATTCTTCATGATATAGCTAAAATAATGGAGATGGAATCTAGTGAGCTAGGAATAGTATCTAAATATAGTACGGAAGGCCAGTTGCTCGGACACATAATACAAGGAATTGATTTAATTGAGGATGCTGCAATGGAAGTCAATGCAGATAAAGAAGTAGTTATGTTATTACAACATATGATATTAACGCATCACTATGAGCCGGAGTATGGAAGTCCTAAGAAACCTATGATACCTGAAGCAGAAATGTTACATCATTTAGATGTATTAGATGCTAGAATGTATGATATGCGTAAAGCTACTAAGGATTTAAATCCAGGTGAATTCTCTGAAAAAGTATATAGTTTAGATGGAATAAGTATATACAAATCATTCATATAAATACGAATAATATAAATATAAAAAGTGTAATATATTCTTATAGGATGTATTACACTTTTTAGGGTTTAAGATAATATTATAATAAATTTAATTATAATAAAAAGCTAATTATACATATTAGATTAACAAAATATATTGTATAAAGCCATTTATATAATATATTTTAGGAGATGTAAAGTTTGTTATTAAGAAATAATAAAAGCATTCTATGCTAGGATAGAGTAAATAAATATTGGGAAAAATAAATTTCTAAAGAAATATATTTACGAAGAATTTTGAATACATTATATAAAATATTCGTATTTTTTATTGAAAATACTACATCTCTTTGTTAATATATTTATGGGGTGATTAACATGTATAAAAATTATGATATTATAATTGTTGGTGCAGGAGCTAGTGGTGTTTTCGCAGCCTATGAATTAACAGCTTTAGGCTCAAAGGCTAAAGTATTAATGATAGAAAAAGGAAATAGCCTAGAAAAAAGAAAATGTCCTATAGATGGGAAAAAAATAAAAACTTGTATTCATTGTAAATCTTGCGACATTATGAATGGTTATGGTGGCGCTGGAAGTCTTTCAGATGGTAAGTATAATATAACTAATAACTTTGGTGGAGATTTATATAAATATGTCGGGAGGCAAGAAGCTTTAGATCTTATGTATTATGTAGATAAGGTTTTATGTGATCATGGTGGAAGTGATGCGAAGTTATATTCAACTGCGGATAGTACACTAAAGACTGAGGCACTAAAACATGATTTACATCTTTTAGATGCTAAAGTTAGACATCTTGGTACAGATAGAAATGTAAAAATACTAGGTAATTTATATAATAAGATAAAAGATAATATAGAGATGAAGTTTAACACTGAAGTTATGGATATAGAAAAGCACGGTAAAGAATTTATAGTGAAAACTGAGGATGAAGAATTTAGATGTAAAGATATAATAGTTGCCACAGGAAGATCGGGATCTAAATGGATATCTAAGGTTTGTACTAAGCTAGGTATAGAAAGTAGAAGTAATAGAGTAGATATAGGTGTTAGAGTTGAACTACCTGCAGCTATTTTTGAACACATAACAGATAAAGTATATGAAAGTAAAGTTGTATATAGAACTAAGAAGTATGGAGATTTAGTCAGAACATTTTGCATGAACCCACATGGTGAGGTAGTTAGTGAAAATACAAATGGAATAGTAACAGTAAATGGACATAGCTATTCAAATCCAGAACTTCATACAGAAAACACAAACTTTGCATTATTAGTTACTAATAATTTTACAGAGCCATTTAAAAATAGTAATGAATATGGTGAATCTATAGCAAGACTTAGCAATATGTTAGGTGGCGGAGTATTAGTTCAAAGATTTGGAGATTTAGTACAGGGGAGAAGAACTAATGATCATAGAATGAGTAAAAGTTTTACTATTTCAACTTTAAAAGCTACACCGGGAGATTTAAGCTTAGTTATACCAAAGCGTCAATTAGATGCTATAATAGAAATGATATATGCTTTAGATAATATAGCACCCGGAACAGCTAATGAAGATACATTGTTATATGGTGTAGAAGTTAAGTTTTATAATTCTAATATAGAAGTGGATAATAACTTAGAAACAAAAGTAAAAAGCCTTTATGTATTAGGAGATGGGTCTGGAGTTACACATTCACTATCACAAGCATCTGCTAGTGGTGTTTATGTTGCTAGAATATTAGATGAGAAATATAGTAAGCTAGTTTAATTTATAGTAAATTTTACTAATGAGTAAAAAAAGGAGATGTAAAATATGTCATCATTTGTGGTATTAGGAGCTCAATGGGGAGACGAAGGAAAGGGTAAAATGACTGATTATCTTGCAGAAAGTGCAGATGTAGTTGTTAGATTCCAAGGAGGAAATAATGCAGGTCATACTGTAGTAGTGGGAGAAAAGGAGTATAAGCTACATTTAATTCCATCAGGAATACTTTATAAAGACAAACTTAATGTAATAGGCAATGGAGTGGTTGTAGATCCAGAAGCTCTATTTACAGAAATGGATTATTTAAAAGGATTAGGAGAAAACATAACTCCAGAGAGATTAATAATAAGTGACAGAGCTCAAGTTATAATGCCTTATCATAAGGTATTAGATGCTCTTAAGGAAGAAGCTAGAGGAAAGAACGATATAGGTACTACTAAAAAAGGAATAGGACCTTGTTATACTGACAAAGTTGAGAGATGTGGAATAAGGGTTTGTGATCTTATTAAACCAGAAGTTTTAAGAGAAAAATTACAAGAATATCTTCCAGCTAAAAATGATTTAATAGTTAAAATTTATGGTGGAGAAGCCCTAAGCTTTGATGAGGTTTTCGAGGCCTATTTAGAATATGGTAAGAGAATGAAGCCATTTGTAGATGATGCATCAGTTAGAGTTTTTGATAGCATAAAAGCAAATAAAAATGTGTTATTTGAAGGAGCTCAAGGAACACTTCTTGATATAGATTTTGGTTCATATCCATATGTAACATCTTCTAATACAGTAGCAGGTGGTATATGTACAGGTTCTGGTATAGGACCAACTATGATAGATAGTGCTGTAGGAATTGTAAAAGGATATACAACTAGAGTTGGAAAAGGACCTTTTCCAACAGAACAAGAAAATGAAGTTGGAGATTGGATAAGAGAAAAAGGATTTGAGTATGGAGTTACTACAGGAAGAAGTAGAAGATGTGGTTGGCTTGATCTCGTTATATTAAAAAGTGCTGCTAGAGTTTCTGGATTAACTAGTTTTGGAGTAACAAAGATTGACACACTAGCTGGACTTGATAAAATAAAAGTTTGTGTAGGATATAAGTTAGATGGAAAAGTAATAGACTACTTCCCAGCTAGCCTTGAAGATTTAGCAAAATGTGAACCTGTATATGAAGAATTTGATGGATGGGATGAAAGTATAAAAGATGCTAGAAAATATGAAGATATTCCAGAAAATGCAAAGATATACTTAAGAAAAATAGAAGAATTCACTGGTGTTAGGATATCTATAATATCAGTAGGTCCAAAGAGAGATCAAACTATGAGAATCGCAGATCTTTAAAAGTAGGTTATTGCAAGAAAGATTAGAAAAAATTAATTCAAAGTTTAAAACTGATAAGAAATACATTTATTTCTTATCAGTTTTATTTTTTAAAAATATTAAATTAAGTGGTATATAAAATCACACAAATTACCTTGAATAACAGCTTTTATGTTAATATGCAATCTAATCCTTTAGTGCATTATAAATGGCGTTCACAGCAGCGCTAGAGGAGCTCCAGCACCACTGCAAATTAAAACCACCACAATCACCATCAACATCTAAAATTTCACCACCAAAGTATAGACCTAGAGTTAGTTTAGATTCTAAAGTTATAGGGTTTACCTCCGTAGTATCTATTCCACCTATGGTAACTTGAGCATTTTCAAAAGAGTTGGTGTCAATAACTTGAAACTTCCAATCACATAAAATCTTATAAAGTTTAAATCTATATTCATATTCTAGGGAATATGTAGGCATGTGAATGTCAGTAATTTCACACTCTTTTAATATAATAGGAATAAGTTTTTTATTTATAATTCCTACTAGATTGTCTGAAATACTTCTATATGAAAACACTGCAAAGTGTGTTTCAAAAAAATCTACTATATGGTCATAATCTGAATTAAGTAAATTTACATGTATAAAAACTGATGACTTACTTAGAATTCCTTTAGAAGCAATTCTACTAAGCTGTAGAATTGGAGGACCTGATATACCATAGTCTGTGAATAAGATTTCGCCAAATTCTTGTTTTTTAGTTTCACCATTTACTTCTATATTACAAGAGCTTTCAAATTTCACCCCAGAAATGGCCTTAAGTCTATCATAGTTTAGTTTTAATTGAACTATACCAGGTGTTAAGTTTATTAATCTATGGCCAAAGTTTTTAGCTAGTTTATGACCAGAGCCATCAGATCCCGTTCTAGTATAACTTTTTCCTCCAGTACATAAGAGAACTTTTTTACAGGTATAAGTAGTTGAAGAAGTAATAATTTCGAAGTAACCCTTCTTTGTGTTAACTATATCTAAAACTTTTTCACTCATGTAAGTAGGTATATTTCTTTCAGATAAATTCATTCTAAGAATATCTAACACGGAGGATGCTTGAAGAGATAACGGGTATATCTTTCCAGAATCTAAGGTACATGTGTATATTCCTATGGATTTAAAAAAATTAAGGGTATATTCTAAATCATAGGTATTAATAATATCTTTAAAAAAATTATTATTATCACTATGAAATCTTGATAAGGATAATTTTTCGTTTGTTAAATTACAACGCCCATTACCAGTAATTAACAGTTTTTTACCTACTCTATCGCTACTATCTATTATAGCTACGTCTATACTTAAATCTTTTGCTTTAATTGCAGATACTATGCCACAAGATCCACCACCAACAATAATTAAGTCATGATACAAAATAAAATCACCTCAAGCCTTTAAATGTACTTTATAACATATTAACTAATATATTAACTATAGTATATAGAATTATACTACATATTAAAACTATAATATAAGTTTATTATTAAATTATAATATATCTAATAAATAACATATTTTCTGTATATAATTTTGGAGAAAAAAATAAAAAAAATTATTTTTAAAATTTTGTTGACAAAAGTTTAAAATTTTTGTATTATAATAAATGTCGGATGACCCGGCAAAACAAAAGCAAAATGACATATGGCTCCTTGGTCAAGCGGTCAAGACACCACCCTTTCACGGTGGTAACAGGGGTTCGATTCCCCTAGGAGTCACCATACTAGGTCGCATAGCTCAGCTGGGAGAGCACCTGCCTTACAAGCAGGGGGTCACAGGTTCGATCCCTGTTGCGACCACCACATAATCTAATGTGGCCCAGTGGCTCAGTTGGTTAGAGTGCCGGCCTGTCACGCCGGAGGTCGAGGGTTCGAGTCCCTTCTGGGTCGCCATTTATGCTGGCATGGCTCAACGGTAGAGCAGCTGATTTGTAATCAGCAGGTTGTAGGTTCGATTCCTATTGCCAGCTCCAAAGATTCTGAATTAATTCAGAATCTTTTTTTATTTTTAAAATTAATACATAAGTAAAAAATAATTAAATATATAAAAATTAAGGACATATCTTAATTTAAAATAAATTATTATCATAAAGGTATATAATTATATCTTTACAAACGAATATTTGTTCGTTAAAATAAGAATGTAAGTTAATTTTGAGGATGTGATATTTGTGGAGAATAAGTCCGAGAGAATAATATTTCATATAGATGTTAACTCTGCATTTCTATCATGGACAGCTATAAATTTATTAAGATGCGGAGAAAGTGAAATAGATATAAGAAAAATTCCTTCTATAATAGGTGGAAGTATAGAAGATAGAAGAGGAGTAGTTTTAGCGAAATCAATTCCAGCTAAGAAATTTAATATAATAACTGGAGAACCTATAGTAGCCGCGTTGAAAAAGTATCCTCAATTAAAAGTTTATCCACCAGAACATAAACTATATACAAGGTTTAGTAATGATATGTATAAATTGTTAGAGCCATATTCTGATTTTATTGAAAGATATTCTATAGATGAAGTTTTTATGGAAGCAAGTCATTTTAAATATGACTACATGGAAAAGGCTAAGGATATTAAAAGAAAAATAGAAGAAGACCTAGGTTTTACAGTAAATATAGGAATAGGAAATAATAAATTATTAGCTAAGATGGCTAGTGACTTTTCTAAGAAAAATTCTATCCATACATTATTTAAAGAAGAAATAAAAATAAAGATGTGGCCACTTAAAGTAGGCGATTTATTTATGGTTGGAAAAGTAGCTGAAAAAAAGCTTATAGATTTAAATATATTTACAATTGGAGATTTAGCAAATTATAATTTGAGCATTTTAAGAAATATATTTAAGAGCTATGCAAATATAATTTATGAATATGCCAATGGAATAGATAATTCACCTATTAACTGTGATAATTATGTGGATGTAAAAGGCATAGGAAATTCAACTACTACAAGCAAGGATATATTAAGTATAGATGAAGCTCTAAAAGTATTATTGTCACTTACTGAAAGCGTAGCTAAGAGACTTAGAGCTAATAAATCTTTATGTGGTATTGTAGCTGTATCAATAAAGTCGAATATATTTACAACTTACTCTCATCAGAAAAAGTTTTTAACCCCAACAGATTCGACTGAAGAAATTTTTAAATTAGTGAAAGTAATATTTAAAGAGATGTGGAGTAGAGAACCCATAAGATTATTAGGAGTCAGAGTAACTAAGTTGAGTGATAATAGTATATATCAAAAATCTTTATTTGATGATGAAAAAATAGATAAACAAAGAAGCTTAGATAGTACCATAGATAAAATAAGAGAAAAATATGGAGATTCATCCATAATAAGATCTACATTTATAAGCTCAAATAATAAAAGGGGCTTAGAAGATGAAAAGGCAGAAGATTTTTTAATGATGGGAGGCCTTTATGATTATTCTAAATAAAAAAACATCCTAACTTAATATAAGTATAAGTTAGAATGCTTTGATCAAATGAAGTTATTTAGAGGATGCTTTACTATTTAAATTTTTTTGAAGTCTTATATCATCACCATAAAACTTAAACAAGGAAAAATTACCAAAAAGTCTAGATGTAATACGTTCTGAATAGATAGATAATAATTCATCTAAAGAAAAGTTACTAGATATTAACATTTTTTTATTTCTTAGAAGCTTTGTATTCAGTAGGTTAAATAACTCAGATATAGCAAATTCTGATGATACTTCTGTACCTAAGTCATCTATTATAAGCAAATCACAATTAATTAGGTGATCTTCTAGAGCTGAATTGTTATTAAATCTTATATCTTTTAAGTTTTTAATCAATTCTTCAGAAGTCTTATATACTATAAAATATCCATTATCTATTAATTCTTTTGCGATACAGCGAGATAAAAAGGTTTTTCCAGTGCCTGGATTACCATAAAAAAGAAGATTTTCTGATGTTAACTCAAAGTTTGCTATATATCTAAAACATTGATTTACAATACTTTTCATATTTTCCTTTGGACTATATTTTTCACGGCCAATTCTTTTATCACTATAGAAGTCCATATTAAAATTAGCAAAATTATGATCATCAGAAACTATGAATAAATCACTATTTCTATAATAAATACTATTAAGTTTTTGTTTATAGCAACTACATTTTTGTAATCCTACAAATCCAGTATCTTTACACTTATTACAATTATAATGAATGTCTAAATAATCTAAAGGATAACCGTTTGATACCAGTAATTCAGTCTTTTTAACTCTTAAATTAGTTATATTTTCCCTTAATTCTTTTAAATGTTGTTCTCTATTAGGCGCATCCTGAAAGGCTGCTAGGGAAACCTTAATACATAGCTTACCAATATGATTTTCAATATCGTCTATTTCAGGAACACGTTTTTTTACTTCTGATTTTCTTAATTCTAAAGCATTTTTTTGATTTTCCTTTATTTTATCATAAAGTTTCATAATTTCTAAATGATGTTTATTAATCATTATTATCCCATCCTAAAAGTTTTCTTTCTAAATCATCAAAATCATAGGTCCTTTGATCGTAACTATGAAATTTACCTTTACCTTTTTTTGTATTGGTATTTGAAACTTCATTAACAATAGGTTTAAAGTTAATTTTTTTCTTATCTTTTAACTCAATATCTTGAAGAGTTTTAATTTTGTCTTTAAACCAACTATTAAGTATACCATCAATATATTTAAAGTCAGCTCTACTTAGTCTTTCAAAGCATATGTCACAAGCTTTATATATAATTTCTAAAGAAAAATTATATACATTTAACCATTTTTCCAAAAGCTCTTCTTGAGGTTTCATAACATCACCATTTTTCAGACCTAAATAAGTTAAGATTTTCCTTATATTAATCCATTTATCCTCATGCTTTTTTATATAGTCTTGTGCTTCGTCTATACTAGTTATATTGTTATCACTCCAAGATACAGCTATTTTCTCAATATATCTATAGTCAGATTTCCCTTTAGAAACACAATATTCTATAAGTAAAAGTATAATTTCAGGAGAAAAATTAAAGTCGTTTTGCCATCCGAGATAAGTAGTCATTTCTTTGGGCGAAAGTGGACGTGCTAATAATCTTTCTATATCTTGCAACATATCTTTAACCATAGAATTATCTAGTTCTTTTAATAAATTCACAGATTTTCCGTTATCGGCAGCCTTAGTTAGTTCTAAGAATTCTATATTATAATTTCCCATGTTATCTATGGGAACTAATCTTATAACACCTTCGTCATTCCAATAATTCCAAGCATTTATTACGTCAGTTTCTAATAAGGATAGAGCTGAAGCTATAAGAGTTGAGTTTACACCTATTTCTCCACTAACACAATATTTAAGACCAAGTAAATAAACTTTTATATACTCGCCTCTAGCCTTTGCCATGAAGTTATCTATAAACACATTGCTTACGGGAGTATAATCTAAATTTTTGGTTTTAAACATAAAAGTACTCATAGAATCTCAACCTTTCCATGTTATCGTAATGTAATAGCATTACATTAAACTCTTGTTGAAAACTAAGGTTATAATTATATATAAGTAAATAAATTATTTATTTGTTATATAAGTTATATCTTATTGCGCTATTTTTATAACCTTTTAGAATAAGTTTCAATTAAGAATTATATTATAACCTTAGTATATCATATAGTAAACCTATTAAAAGTAAAATTTAATAATTAATAAATGTATATATATTAGTATATAAAATTAATATTTTATTAATAATAAAATTGACTATTGTTTTATACATTATGTTTAAAATAATTTCAATGGGGTATATTATCATTGTAGTAGGGAGGTAATACAATGATGAAAAATATACTACGAGAATTAGTCATAGTATGTGTATCACTCTTATGTATTTTAACTATGATTACCATGAATCCGGTAGAAGCAAAGAAAAATGTAAAAGCGAATGAAAAAATAAAGGCAGTAGTTATGAAATCAGATGGTGTAGAAATTGGCATAGTTGCTGATGAAGCTACAGGTAACAATGCTCTTAATAAAGTAAGAGATATCTATATAGATACATGTAATATAGATAATGTTAAAGATATTGCTGTAAATAATAAAATAGTATATAAAAAAATAACATGTAATAAAGAAGATGTTTTAAGTGAAAGTGAAATTTCTAATAAAATAATAGGATACAATGATACAAATGATAACAGTTTAATTAACTTTACAGTTACAAAAGAAAATCAGGTTAAATATATACAAAAGACTAATAATTCGCAAGTTGCTTTTACGCCTCTTAGTAGGGGGAGTACCCAAATAAATAGAGAGGTTTTTTTACACAATTCAATAACAACACCTATAAAGGGTATACTAACTTCTACTTTTGGTGAGAAGAGAGAAGGATATTATCATAAGGGAATTGATTTGGCTGCTAATACAGGTACTGAAATTCAAGCTGCACTAGATGGAACAGTGAGCTTTTCAGGGATAGCAGATGGATATGGTAAAGTAGTAATAATCGACCATAGTGATAACTTGCAGACTGTATATGCACATTGTAGCAAATTAAATGTGTCTGAAGGTGAACAGGTTCTAAGAGGGCAAGTTATAGCAGAAGTTGGAAATACTGGAGATAGCACAGGTCCACATCTACATTTTGAAATAAGAGTAGATGGAGTTCCAATGGATCCTTTAGGATATACAGGGATAATTGGATATTAAATTTTTAATAAAGTCTAGATTTATCTAGACTTTATTTTTGGTAAAAATGAATAAATTGTGACAAGTTAAATTATTTGTAAAAATAAAAGTAAAAAAAAATATTGACTTTATTTTTCTTTAGTAATATACTTTGATTATCAAAATATTTGAAAGTCAAACAAAAGGGGAATAAAGTAGAATGAAATCCTTAAATTCAAATAAATACGTATTAAATGAATTATTAGTAACTATATTTAATGATATTTTAGAGATCGAACAAACTGCACTACAAGAAGGAGTGCTTAAAGATTTATCGGTTACAGAGATACATACTATTGAAGCTATAGGAATGTATCATCCAAGAACTATGACGGAAGTAGCAAATGATTTAAATATTACAGTAGGTACTTTAACTACAGCCATAACGAAACTCGTGAAAAAAGGATATGTAGAACGTACAAGAGGAGAAGAAGATAGAAGATCTGTAATGATAGCTCTTACCAGAAAAGGAAAGTTAGCATACAGAGTTCATGAAAAATTTCATCAGGACATGATTAGTGAAACTATAAAAGGTTTAACAGATGAAGAGGAAGAAGTACTAATAAGATCTCTAGAGAAAGTAAATAGCTTCTTTAAGTCAAAATACAATCTTAAAAAATAAGTAAAGGAGAATAAATGTGATTGGTTCAAGGATACTAGGAACAGGTTCTTATACACCATCTAATATAGTTTACAATAAAGATATAGAGAATATTGTAGATACTTCAGATAGTTGGATTAGAGAGAGAACTGGAATTGCGGAAAGAAGAATTTCTACTGGAGAAGATACTTCAGAATTAGCAATAAAGTCAGCTTTAAAGGCTTTAGAAGATAGTAATGTAGATGGTAAAGAAATTGATTTAATTTTAGTGGCTACAGTTTCACCAGATAGTTTAATTCCATCAGTTGCATGTAATGTACAAAAGGAAATAGGTGCTGTAAATGCTATGGCTTTTGATATAAATGCTGCATGTAGTGGGTTTATATTTGCGCTAGATATAGCTAAGGGATATATAGAAACAGGTAGGGCTACAAAAGCTTTAATAATTGGAGCAGAAGTATTATCTAAAATCGTCAATTGGGAAGATAGAAATACTTGTGTATTATTTGGAGATGGAGCAGGAGCTGTAGTTATAGGAAAAGATTCTGAAGAGTATATAAGTTATATCAACTGTAAAAGTGTAGGATCTAAAGGTGAATCCCTTACTTGTGACATACTTCCTATGGAGAATATATGTACCAAGGAAGTTATAAATAATAATAAGATTCAGATGAATGGAAAAGATATTTATAAGTTTGCTGTTAAGGTTATGGAAGAGGAATTTAATAGAATTATTGAAAAAAGTAATATAAAAAAGGAAGATATAGATTTTATACTTCCACATCAAGCTAATATAAGAATGATAGAAAGTGTTAGTAAGAAAATTGATATACCTTTATCTAAATTCATTATAAATTTAGACAAAAAGGGGAATACATCTAGTGCAAGTATTCCAATAGCTTTAGATGAAGCAAATAAAAATGGTCAAATTAAACAAGGAAGTAACATAGTAATTATAGGATTTGGTGGTGGACTAACCTATGGTAGTGCGCTGTTAAAATGGAATAAATAATTAAAAGTATATAGGAGGAATAAAAAATGGTATTAGAAAGAGTAAAAAAAGTTATAGCAAAAGAACTAGGTGTAGAGGTAGAGGAATTAAATATACAAGCAAGTTTTACAGATGATTTAGGAATAGATTCTCTAGAAATATTTGAAATTGTTATGAGTTTAGAAGAAGAGTTTGATATTGAGATTCCAAATGAGGATATAGAAAACATAAAAAATGTTCAAGATATTTCAAGCTATATAGAAAGCAAAGTTAATTAAAATAAAGGTCAGATAGCTATCTATCTGACCTTAACCATAGGAGGTATATATGTTCAAATCAGATATATGTGAAGCTTTAGGAATAAAATACCCAATAATTCAAGGGGCTATGGCTTGGATTGCAGATAGCATATTAGCAAGTAGCGTATCAAATGCGGGAGGACTTGGAATTATAGCGGCAGGAAATAACTCTCCAGAAAATGTTAGATTAGAAATAAGAAAAGCTAAAGAACTTACAGATAAACCTTTTGGAGTAAACATAATGCTTCTTAGTGATAATGCTGATGAGGTTGCTAAGATTGTTTGTGAAGAAGGAGTAAAGGTTGTTACAACAGGTGCAGGAAACCCAGGTAAATACATGAATATGTGGAAAGATNNGGAAAGATCATAATATTAAGGTTATTCCAGTAGTAGCTTCAACAGGGCTTGCAAAACGAATGGAGCGAAGTGGAGCAGATATGGTAATTGCTGAAGGTTGTGAAGCTGGTGGACACATAGGAGAACTTACAACTATGGCACTTCTTCCTCAGGTTGTAGATGCTGTAAATATACCTGTTATAGCAGCTGGTGGTATAGGAGATTCTAGAGGAATGTTGGCTGCATTAGCATTAGGTGCTAATGGATTTCAAGTAGGAACTAGATTTCTAGCAGCTAATGAGTGCACTATTCATGAAAATTATAAAAAGAAGGTAATAGAATCAAAGGATATAGATTCAGTAGTTACAGGTAGAAGTACTGGGCATCCTGTAAGAGTTCTTAGAAATAGACTATCTAGAGAATATTTAAGACTTGAAAAGTCAGGTACATCAGCTGAAGAGCTAGAACAATTAGGGGTTGGTGGACTTAAAAAGGCTGTTATAGACGGTGATGTAGATAATGGTTCTATTATGGCAGGTCAAATTGCAGCTTTAATAAAAAAAGAAGAAAGTTGTGAAGAAATAATTAAAGATTTTATAGAAGGTACTGAAACTTTGCTAAAATCCATGATAAATAAATTTTAAAATTGAGAGGTAACTATGAAAAATATCGCATTTATTTTCCCAGGCCAAGGAAGTCAGTACGTAGGTATGGGAAAGGAAATACATGAAGAATTCTTAGAAGCTAAGAAAGTATTTGAAAAAGCTAACAAAATTTTAAATAAAGATATAAGTGAGTTATGCTTCAATGGACCCATAGAAGAACTAACCTCTACTGAAAATAATCAAGTAGCTATAGTAACTCTTTCAATAGCATTATTTGAAATTTTAAAATCTTATGGAATAAATCCTAAAGTTGTTGCAGGATTGAGCCTTGGAGAATATTCTGCTTTAATCTCAAGTGGAATTATGAATTTTGAAGAAGGATTAAGAGTAGTAAGAGAAAGAGGAATATTCATGAAGGAAGATAGTGATAAAACTAACGGCTCCATGGCGGCTATCATTGGTGGAAAAATAGAAATTATAGAAGAAGTCTGTAATGAACTCAGTGATAAAGGAATAATAGGTATAGCAAATTATAATTGTAGTTCTCAAATAGTAATTTCAGGAGAGGATTTCTTAGTAGAAGAAGCTATGAGAAGTTTAAAAATTAAAGGCGCTAAGAAAATTGTTAAGTTACCAGTAAGTGGAGGATTTCATACACAATTAATGAAAAATGCGTCTAAAAAATTAGGGGATGTATTAAGTGAGGTAACTTTTTATGAAAGTAATATAGAAGTAATACCTAATGTTACAGGAGAGGTTTTACAAAACGTAATGGAACTTACACAGTTATTAGAAGCTCAAGTTAAATCTTCTGTGAAATGGCAAAAGACAATAGAAAATATGATTGATATGGGAATTAATACTTTTATAGAAGTGGGACCAGGAAAAGCCCTTAGTGGTTTTGTAAAGAAAATAAATAAAGATGTAAAAATATTAAATGTTGAGGATAAAGAATCAATTTATAGTACATTGAAATATTTACAAGAAGCTCATGTATAGGAGAGGATATATATATGTTTAAAGGGAAGAATGTGGTAGTTACTGGAGGAAGTAGAGGTATAGGAAGAGCTATAGCTATAGAGTTTGGTAAAAGAGGAGCTAATGTGGTTATAAATTATGTTAGTAGTGATGCAGAGGCAGAAAAAGTTGCCGAGGAAATAAAAAGCCTTGGAGGAAATGCTATTTTAGTAAAAGGAGATGTAAGTAGTTTCGAAGAAGGAAAAAAATTAATAGATGAAACGGTAAAAGTTTTTGGAACTATAGACATATTAATTAATAATGCAGGAATAACAAAAGATGGATTAATTATGAGAATGAAAGAAGAGCACTTTGATAAGGTTATAGATATAAATCTTAAGGGTGTATTTAATACTTGTAAGAGTGCAGTATCTCACATGCTTAAACAGAGAAGTGGAAAGATTATAAATATTTCTTCTGTAGTAGGAGTTGTAGGGAATGCAGGTCAGGCAAACTATGCAGCATCTAAAGCCGGTGTTATAGGACTTACTAAGTCAATAGCTAAGGAAGTAGGAGCTAGAGGGATAACTGTAAATGCTGTAGCACCAGGATTTATAAAAAGTGATATGACGGATGTATTAAGTGAAAAAGTAAAGGATGGTATGTTAGGACTAATTCCTTTAAATAGATTTGGAAATGTAGAAGATGTAGCAAGGACTGTAATTTTTTTTGCATCAGAGGGTGGAGACTATATAACAGGTCAAGTTATAAATGTAGATGGCGGAATGGTAATGTAGTTATTTAAGGAGGACATATAAAGTGAATAGAAGAGTGGTAATTACAGGTATGGGAGCATTAACTCCTATTGGTAATGATATTAACAGCTTTTGGGATGGAGTTAAGAATGGTAAATGTGGCATAGATTTTATAAAATCTATGGATGTAGAAAAGTTTAAAGTTAAAATAGCTGCAGAGGTTAAAGATTTTGACCCTACAGAAGTTATTGATAGAAAAGAAGCTAAGAGAATGGATAGATATTGTCAACTTGCTATGGCAGCAGCAGAGGAGGCAGTAAAATCTTCAAATTTAGATTTAGATAGTATTGATAAATATAGATTCGGTGTTTTAATTAGTTCAGGAATTGGCGGACTCGATACATTAGAAAATGAATATAAAAGAATGTTAGAAAGAGATACAACTAAGGTATCACCATTTTTAATTCCTATGATGATAGAGAATATGGCAGGAGGAAATGTTGCTATAAAATATGGTGCTAAAGGGCCATGCCTATCTGTAGTGACAGCTTGTGCTACAGGAACTAATAGTATAGGTGAAGCTTTTGAGATGATAAAGGCAAATAGGGCAGAGGTAATGATTACAGGTGGTACAGAGGCATCTATAACATCAATAGGTCTTGCTGGATTTACTGCATTAACGGCTTTAAGTAAGAGTGAGGATCCTAAAAAAGCATCTACTCCTTTTGATAAAAATAGAAGTGGATTCGTAATGGGTGAAGGAGCAGGAGTTTTAATTTTAGAAGAGCTCCAGCATGCAAAGGCAAGAGGTGCAAAAATATATGGTGAAGTTATTGGATATGGAGCTACTTGTGATGCTTATCATATCACTCAGCCAAGTGCTGATGGAGAAGGGGCAGCAAGAGCTATGAAACTTGCCATAGAAGAAGGAAATGTAAGGTTAGAAGATATATCATATATTAATGCTCATGGAACTAGTACTCCATATAACGATAAATTTGAAACTATAGCTATTAAAAATTTATTTAAAGAGCAAGCCTATAATATCCCAGTTAGTTCTACAAAATCAATGACAGGACATTTATTGGGAGCATCAGGTGCTATAGAATCAATTGTATGTATAAAGGCTTTAGAGGAAGGGTTTATTCCAGCTACTATTGGTCTTGAAGAGAATGATGAAGATTGTGATTTAGATTATGTTCCTAATATTGGAAGAAAAGCAGAACTAAAATATGCTTTGTCTAATTCTTTAGGATTTGGTGGTCATAATGCTACACTTTTATTTAAGAAATGGGAGGAATAAATTATGAATTATGAAGCAATTGAAAGGCTAATTAAATTAATAAATGATTCCGATCTTAAGGAATTAGAACTAGAAGAAGCAGGACTTAGAATAAGGATGAGCAAAAATGATTCTAGCAAAATTATTTATAATGAAGATGCTAGAGCATTAAATGAATCTAAAATGACAGATAAATGTGATACGGAGTTTGTTAGTTATACTAATAATGCAAGTGATAATACTTCAGTAATATCAACAAATCATGAAGAAATAATTACTGAAGAAAGTAATTTAGAAGAATGCTTTATAGTTAAGTCACCTATGGTAGGAACATATTATTCTTCACCTACAGAAAATGGAGAACCTTATATAAAAATAGGAGATTCAGTATCAAAGGAGTCAATTCTGTTCATAATTGAAGCTATGAAATTGATGAATGAAATTGAATGTGAAGTTGAAGGAACGGTGGCTAAAATATTTGTTAATAATGGAGATGTAGTAGAATTTGGTCAGCCTATAATGGCGATAAAACTTTAGAAATATATATTATATAAAGGAGGTAGTATAAATAATGTTAGATCTAATAGATAGTGATGTAATAAAACTCAATGTAAAAGAGATACAAGAAATAATACCTCATAGATATCCATTTTTATTTGTAGATCAAATAGAAGGTTTAGAATCAATGAAAAAAGCAGTAGGGTATAAAAATATAACTATGAATGAATATTTTTTTCAAGGTCATTTTCCGCAAGAACCAGTATTACCTGGAGTGATAATAGTAGAAGCTCTTGCACAAGTTGGTGCCATTGCATTACTTTATGATGAAAAGTTTAGAGGCAAGATAGCCTACTTCGGTGGGATAAAAAATGCTAGGTTTAAGAGAAAAGTTATACCTGGTGATAGATTAAAATTAGAAGTTGAAATTATAAAGATAAAAGGACCAATGGGTATTGGTAAAGGAATTGCCACAGTTGATGGAGTAGTAGCTTGTGAATGTGAATTAACCTTCGCAGTAGGAGTATAAAAGTAAGAGAGGTAGCCGTATGTTTAAAAAGATATTAATTGCTAATAGAGGAGAAATTGCAGTTAGAATAATTAGGGCTTGTAGAGAAATGGGAATACAAACTGTAGCTGTATATTCTGAAGGTGATAGAGAAGCTTTGCATGCACAAATGGCAGATGAGTGTGTTTGTATTGGACCATCAGCCTCAAAGGATAGTTATCTAAATGAAAATAATATATTAAATGCTACTATTTTAAAAGGTGCAGAGGCTATTCATCCAGGGTTTGGATTTTTATCTGAAAATAGTAGATTTGCCAAGATGTGTGAAGAGTGTAATATTAAATTTATAGGGCCCACAGCAGAAAATATAAACAATATGGGAAACAAGTCAAAAGCCAGAGAACTTATGGAAAAGGCTAATATACCAGTAGTACCAGGATCAAAGGGAATTATAAATAATGAAGAGGAAGCTATAGTAATAGCTAAAGAAATAGGATATCCAGTAATGATAAAGGCCTCTAGCGGAGGCGGAGGAAAAGGAATTAGGATTGTAAATAATGAGAATCAGCTTATAAGTGATTTTAATGCAGCAAAGAGAGAAGCAAAAGTTTCATTTAACGATGATTCGATGTATATAGAAAAGTTTATAGAAAAACCAAGGCATATAGAAATACAACTCATAGCAGATAATTATGGAAATACAGTATATCTAGGAGAGCGTGAATGTTCTATACAAAGAAAAAATCAAAAGGTGTTAGAAGAAGCACCATCAGTATTTATAGATGATAGTATGAGAAAAAAAATGGGAGAGACTGCGGTTAAAGCAGCTAAATCTATAGGGTATGTAAATGCTGGAACTATAGAATTCCTAGTAGATAAGCATAAGAAGTTCTATTTCATGGAGATGAACACTAGAATACAGGTAGAGCATCCTGTAACAGAAATGGTAACAGGAATTGACTTAATAAAAGAGCAAATTAGAATAGCTTATGGAGAAAAGTTAAGTTTTTCACAAGAAGATATAAAAATTACAGGTCACTCTATTGAGTGTAGAATAAATGCGGAGGATCCTTATAAAAATTTTAGACCTTGTCCAGGTGAAATAACTAATTTATATGTACCTGGTGGAAATGGGATTAGGTTAGATTCTGCGGTATATCAAGGATATAAAATTCCACACTGCTATGATTCAATGATTGGTAAACTTGTAGTTCACGGTAAAGATAGAGAAGAAGCTATAAGCAAAATGAAAAGAGCATTAAGTGAATTCATAATAGAAGGAGTTAGTACTAACATAGACCTTCAGCTTGATATTTTAACTAATGAGAGTTTTGTAGAAGGAACTTTTGATACAGGGTTCTTAGAAGCATATCTTAATAAAGTTAAATAGTTTAAATCTAAATGAGGTAATTATATGAAAGATTTAAGGTCATTATTTAAAAAAAATGTTTATATCGAAGTAAAACCGAGCAATAAAGAGAGCGAGATAAAAAAGAGACCACAAGTACCTGATGGAATGTGGATTAGATGTCCTAAATGCGGTAATACCATATATAGAGGAGATTTAGTAAATAATTTAAAAGTGTGTTATTCTTGTGGAGGACATTTTAGACTTACAGCAAGAGAAAGAATTAAGCAAACAATAGATGAAGGAACATTTAAAGAATTATTTGCAGATATGATTTCAGACAATCCTTTAGATTTTCCAGAATACACGGAGAAGGTAAGTAAGATACAAAGAGTTACTAATATGAAGGAAGCTGTTATAGCTGGTATAGGAAAGATAGATGGTAATACTGTAGTTATATGTGTTATGGATAGTAATTTTCTTATGGGAAGTATGGGAAGTGTAGTTGGAGAGAAGATTACACGAGCTATAGAATTAGCAACAAAGGAGGAGCTCCCAATAGTAATATTTACTTGCTCTGGAGGAGCAAGAATGCAAGAAGGAATATTTTCTCTTATGCAAATGGCCAAAACGTCAGCAGCCTTATCCTATCATAATGATAAAGGGTTACTATATATATCTGTACTAACAGATCCAACCACTGGAGGTGTAACAGCAAGTTTTGCAATGATAGGAGATATAATACTTGCTGAACCTAATGCACTTATTGGATTTGCGGGACGAAGAGTTATTGAGCAAACAATAAAGCAAAAGCTACCAGATAATTTTCAGACAGCGGAATTTCTTTTGGAAAAGGGCTATGTAGATAAGGTTGTACACAGAAAGGATATGAAGAGTACTCTTAGTACTATTATAAAAATACATGTGAATTGAAGATACAAGGAATAGAGGTGTTGGAAGTAGATGGATAACAAGTTTAGCTCGTGGGAAAAGGTAAGTATAGCACGTAGTATTAAGAGACCTACAGCACTTAACTATATTAATAGTATATTTGAGGATTTTATAGAGTTAAAAGGCGATAGAGGCTATGGCGATGATAGTGCCATAGTAGGTGGTATAGCTAAATTTGAAAATAAAAGTGTTACAGTTATTGGAATACAAAAGGGCAATAGTACTAAAGAAAATATAGAAAGAAATTTTGGAATGCCAAAGCCAGAGGGATATAGAAAAGCATTAAGACTTATGCTCCAAGCAGAAAAATTTAAAAGACCTGTAATTATTTTTGTAGATACTCCAGGTGCCTTTTGTGGAATAGAATCAGAAGAGCGCGGTATAGGGGAGGCAATTGCTAAAAACCTTATGACTATGAGCAATTTAAAGGTTCCTATAGTTTCTATGATTATAGGAGAAGGTGGAAGTGGAGGAGCATTGGCTCTTGCTGTTGCTGATGAGGTATGGATGCTTGAGAATTCCATATACTCAATTTTATCTCCAGAAGGATTTGCATCTATTTTATATAAAGATGTTACTAAAGCTAAAGAGGCAGCTGAAATAATGAAAATAACATCTTCAGATTTATTAGGTTTAGGAGTTATTGATAGGGTTATCAAAGAACCTAAAGGAGGAGCACAGGAAGATTCAAATAAAATGATTTTAAGTATAAAAGCAAATTTAAAAGAAGTATTAGAAAGATTAAGTAAAGAACCTGTAGACTCTTTATTGACTAAGAGATATTATAAGTTTAGAAAATTAGGTAAATATATAGAATAAACTAATAAAATATGGTAATATATGACTAATTATAATATAGTATTGATGTAAATTGTTTTAACTTATAGTAAAATGATTATAATACTAATAATAATTGGTCTATTTTATTTTGTTAATATATAATTAAATGAGTAATTGAACTAGCTATTATAATATAGAAGAGACCATAATTAAAATTAAGTATATAAAATGAATGTAGTAGAAGCTATATAAATTTATAAATTTATAAATGAGAGGAATATGATATATGAATAACAAAGTAGTTTTAGTAGTTGATTCTGGTAGCGATTTACCTATTGAATTTATAAATCAACCTAACATAGTAGGTCTACCTATTGGGTGTAATTTCAAAGGGCGAGATATAGAGGATTATTTTGGTCAAACTTTGGATATTAAAGAGTTTTATGATGGCTTAAGAGCTGGAGATATGTATACTACATCCCAGATTAATGTATATAGATTTGAAGAAGCTTTTAAAAATATAGTAAAAGAAGGAAAAGCAATTATTTATATAGGACTATCTTCAGGGTTATCAGGAACTGTAAATAATGCAATAAATGCGTCTTTAAGTGTGAAAGAAGAATATCCAGATTGTGATATAACTATAATAGATACATTATCTGCTAGTATGGGAATAGGATTACTAGTATATAAGGTTTATGATATGATGAAAGAAAATAAATCAAAAGAAGAAATAGTTGAGTTTGCGGAAGGAATAAAACTAAAAATAAATCATTACTTTACAGTAGATGATTTAAAGCATTTAAAAAGAGGTGGAAGAGTATCAAGTTCTGCTGCAACGGTGGGAACTTTACTTAGTGTAAAACCGGTACTTCATATGAATAATGATGGGAAACTAATACCCCTTAGTAAGGTTAGAGGTAGAAAAAAAGCTATGCTAGAGCTTGTAAAAAAATTTGAGGAAAGAAGCATAGGAGAAGATCAACTAATAACTATTTCTCATGGAGATTGTGTAGAAGATGCAAAGTTGTTAGAAGAGTTCTGTAGAAAAAGTGGAAGAGTTAAGGAGTGTATAATTAATAATTTAGGACCGACTATAGGCAGTCATACTGGTGCAGGACTATTAGCACTATTTTTTGTTGGTAATAGAAGAGAAGAGTAAACAAATCAGTAGATTGTGAGTATATAAGTATTATAGAGGTTAAATTACAACCTAATTAGTTTTATTATTTAAGATGGGAGGTTGATTATGAAGAGTATAAGACTACTTAAAATAATCAAAAGGATCAAAAGCAAATCCCAACTTAAAGATGAGATAATCAATAGAAAAAACTATGTATATAATAGAGCGAGAGCAAAGGCTTATGCTGAAGCTTATGCAGAGACTCCCAATGTAAAAGAATACCCTGTATTTAAGGATAATGACTGTACTAATTTTATAAGTCAAGTTTTAGTAGCAGGTGGAATGAAAATGAAGGGGGCAGATTATAGAAAGTTTACAGATTGGTTTTGTTATACTAAAGATCCAATGGCTTTAAAGAAAGTTTCCCTGACATGGAGAAGTGCGGAATACTTTAGAAAATATTGGGGAAACAAAGATGGCCAAGGAAATAATATGGCAGATGAATTTAAGGAGTTAACAGTAGAAGAAGCAATAGCTAGGTTTGATGAACTATATACTTATATTATGATAGGTGATGTTATACAATATGCAGACAGTAACAAAAAAATATATCATTCTCAAGTAGTACATGCTAAAGAGTTTAATGTAGCATTAAATAGAAATGACTTATTTATAGCTCAGCATTCATTGAATAGAAAGCATGTATCTTTATACGAATACTTAAAATTATTAAAGAACAAAAAGGGAAGATATATTTATATTTATCATTTTTAATTGTTTAAAGTTTTGTAGATGTATTTCTACAAAACTTTTTTATTATTATTTACTATTAAAATATGGTAAGAAGGAATAAGTGATATAATAGAAGTAAAACATATAGTATATAAAATAGAGTAATTATGTAATAGATTTATATATGAATGTAAGAGGTAATTATGATGGAGGTTAACATGGATAAATTAAATAGAAATGATAGTTGTTGGTGTGGAAGTGGATTAAAATATAAAAAGTGTCATATGGAGCAAGATAAGTATTTAGAAAAGTTAAGTGAACAGTATGGATATAAAATACCAAGAGAAATTATAAAATCTCAAAAGGATATAGGGGGAATAAGAAAAAGTTGTGCTCTAACTAAAGAGATACTAGATATGGTAGAAGAAAAAATAACAGTAGGAATATCTACAGAAGAAGTAAATAGATGGGTCCATGAATATACAGTATCCCATGGAGCATATCCAGCTCCTTTAGGATATCATGGTTTTCCTAAGAGCACCTGTGTATCTATAAATAGTGTGGTTTGTCATGGTATACCAGACGAAGGAACTATAATAAAAGATGGTGATATAGTTAATGTTGATGTAACTTGTATTCTAGATGGTTATTATGGTGATTCAAATAGAACATTTCTCATGGGAAACGTTAGTGATAAAGCAAGAGATTTGGTACAAACTGCTAAAGAGTGCTTAAAGATAGGAATAGAGCAAATAAAACCTTTTAATACTTTAGGAGATATAGGATTTGCTATAAATCAGCTTGCAACTACCAAAGGATATTCTGTAGTTTATGATTATGGTGGTCATGGTGTAGGTAATGAATTTCATGAAGAACCTTTTGTACCTCATATAGGACAAAAAGGCGAAGGGATGATTCTTCTACCAGGAATGACATTTACAGTAGAACCAATGATAAATGAAGGGGTACCAGAAACTGTTGTGTTAGATGATAACTGGACTGCCGTTACAGAAGATAACAAGTTATCTGCTCAGTGGGAACACACCATACTGGTTACTGAAGATGGGTATGAAATATTAACTTAATATATATTTGTATACAATAGGGTTAAAATTTAATATTAAATTGAAGATTTTTGTCTAAAAATACAAGAAATTATTTTGTCATTAAGAAAATGGATAAGTACATTATTATGGTGCTGTATGGTATAATATGTAATAAAGATAGATAGTTATGAGTTATTTAACAATAATCTACATTAAACTTAATATTATTTTAATTAGGTAGGTACTAAATATGAAGATAATTAATGAAAGATATAAAATAGTGGAATTATTAAACCAAAATAGAATTTATTCTGTATATGAAGCCATAGACATAAATAATAACATGTCTATGGTAAACATTTATGTTGTAAATAATTCTAATATGGAAAACAAAATAATTAATTATTGTATATCTGAATATGAAAAAATACCTACTATAAAAAATGATGTTATAAGAATTTTAGATTTTGGTGTAATAAACAGTGTAGATAACAAAGATAAGATGGATAATTATTATTACACTACAGAAGTTTATAGTAATTACAAGATATTGCTAGATGCTGTAAAAGGCATTTCTGAAGAAATATTAATTAAAGTATTTTTAGAAATATGTGTAGTAGCACATAATCAAAGTTACAATTATATGAAAGTAGTTCCATTTAGTGATGACAATATATATGTAAGTTTAGATTTTAAAGTTAAATTAAAAGATAAATTAACCACACTTTTACAATCAAGAGAAACAGGTATAGCTAGTTATTCAGAAGACATAGAAGAGGTTACTTCTAATAAATTTAAAGAAGAAGGATACTATATAAATAGATTATGTGAAATATTAATTAATATTTCATTAAAAAATAAAGGAAGATATAGAGATTCTAAAACTTGTAAAATAATTATAAAACACATGGAAAGTAATGAAGGACAAGAATATAAAGAGTTATTTGGAGTAAAACTATATAATTTAATAGATAAACTATGTAGTAGTAGAGATAACTCAATAAATAGTATTTTTGATATTATTAAACAAGTTAATTCTATATATAACATGAACTTTAAATATGAAGTTAATAGTGAAAAAAGAGAATTAAATTTTAATATCCCATTAATAGGTAGAGATGAAGAGTTAAAAATGATTATGGAGTCCATAAATCATATAGTTAAATATCATGAAACTAAAAATATTATATTAATTCATGGTGAAATTGGAATAGGTAAGACTCGGTTATTAAAACACATAAAATACATTATGAATGTTAAAGAAAATAAAAGACTTAGATGTTTTTATATGAAAAGTAATAAAGAAGAATCTACAAAGGTTACTATTGCACAGTTATTAAGAAAAATAGTGAGTATTGCAGATAAAAATTTAATTAGCAAATATAAGAAAGAAATAATGCTTCTAGCTCCAGACATTTATGGAGATAATAATAATGAAAATTTGGGCTATTTTAAACTAGAAAATAAAGAAAGACTTATACTTATAGCTAAGATATCATCATTTTTACAAGAGTATTACTATGATAATCCAGGGGTAATTATCATAGATGATATGAATATGTATGATACATTAACACTAAATTTAATTCAATATATGTTGAACAAAGCCTATTTTAGGACTAATGTTCTTATTATTATTGGATATAGGGATGGTGATTGCCTTAATAACAATAATTTTACACAGTTTATTGAATACATTGAAGACAAAGTTGCGTTAAATGTTCACCTTAGATCATTAACGGAGAGCAATTCTGCAAAGATGCTAAGAAATATATTAAATGTTGAGAAGATATCTGATGAATTTATAAGTACATTTTATAAATATTCAATGGGAAATCCATTATTCATTGAAGAGTCCTTAAAGGATTTATGTAATAGAGAAATTATATATTTAAACGAAGAAAATGGTAGATGGTATAAGCCTGATAACCATGATATGTATATGCCAATGAATATGGAAAAGGTCTGTGAAACCCAATTAAAAGATGTGGACAAACCATCCTATGAAATTTTATATATAATTTCATTCTTTTATACCCCAATGCCAGTAAGAGTATTAAAAGATGTACTTACAACAAATGAAAGTGATGTAGATAATGTAGTTGATCAGTTGGTAGCTAAGGGTATACTATATAGTTCCATAGGCGATAATGGATTTGTGTATACCTTTTATAATAAATTTTTAAGAAGTTATCTATATAAGGATTTGGAGCAATCTACAAAAGAAGATATTCACAGGAAAATTGTAGTAGTACTTGAAAGGTATTGCTATGATGAATTAAATATCTATATAGAAGAACTTATCTATCATCTTGAGATTTTAGGGCTTAGTAGAAAACTTATATACTACTATAAGAAAAATGAGCAGAGATTAGAGAATATAAACAGTGTAAATGAAGCTATAAGATATGGTTTTAAGATTCTTCAAATCATTGATAAGTTTGAAAATAGAGATGAATTTATTAATGATGAAATAGAAACTAACATGAATTTAGGTAAGTTATACAATAGTATATCTGAAAAAAGTGTGGCATTAGAATATTATATTAAAGCTCAAGAACTATGTAAGTTTCAAGATAAGATAATTACTAATATAGATATTATGGTAGAAATCATTTGGATATACATAGATTTGTGTATGGAAGAAGAGATTGAGTACTACACTAAGGAGATATCAAAATCACTAGAAAATGTAGATTATTTAAAAGGCACTATAGAATACTTAAGAATAATAGTGAGAAACTCATACAATACTGGAGAGTATGAGAAGATTAAAGATGTATGCAGGGAAGGAATAAGACTTTGTAAAGAAGAGCATATGGATTATAAAGTTGGTTTCTATAATAGTTATTGTAATGCATTAATTGCCCAATGTAAGGAAGAAGAAGCTTTAAAGATATTAAAAGGAACAGTTACTGAATGTTATGAAAAGAACTATACTAAAGCATTACCTAGAATATATAATAGCATTGGAGTTATATATGGTGATTATTATCAATATGGTGATGAAGCACTGAATTGGTTTGATAGGCTTTATGAAATAAGTAAGATTGAACAAAATAAGTTTTATGAAGTAATAGCTTTATCTAATATGGGATTTTTTAGTTATGTTTTAGTAAATTATGATAAAGCATATATGTATTTAAATAAGGCTTCGAATATAGCTACTCAAAATGAATTAATATATATGAATTTTTATAATTATGTATATATGGCATCTACATTATATAAGCAAGGAAAGTATTCTGAATGTTTTAGATATATAGATATATGCAATAAATATATAGAAAGAAATTCAATTTTTGAGCAAGAATTAGTTCCATACTACATATTGGAATATTATATGAATTCCTTAATTGGTAATAGACAAAAAGCTATGGATTATTTATTAGAAGGTAAAAAGGCTTTTGATAATACGAATTCTTTAATGAAATATAAAATGGAGCTACTTTGTATTATAAACAAGATACTTATAGAGAGAAAAATGAAAAGTATAGAAGATATAATTGAGGCTAGTGAAAAGATAGTATATGTAGATTTAAGGGTGTCAATGCTATCCGATGGAGTTTTACAACTTTTAAATCAAGACTTAAAGGGTGTAGCTACAGAAATATTTTATTACATTAAAAATTTTGAACATGAAATAAAGTCTGATCTTAATAAATTGACTTTAGTATATATTAAAGCTGTTATAGATAAATGTATGCCTATAGATGCCTTAGAAGAGGCATTAGCTCAATATAAGGATATTAAAAATTCTAATTTATTATGGAAAATATATTACAAAATAGGATATAACTATTATGAGAATGGAGATAGGGCTAAAGCGGCGTTATATATTTCAGAAGCCTGTGATATAATACAGGATATATTATTGCAAATTCCTAAGAACTATAGAAAATCTTTTTTACAGAATAAAGGAAACATGGTGGATTGCTTTCGAATACTACTACAAATAAAAAGTTACTATAATCAAAGAAAAGGCATAAAGTTAGACCAAATAAATATTAATACAACAGAAAANNTGATTTTATAAATGAAGAATTTATAAAATCACTAAAGGATTCATCTAAGGATTATCTTACAGATATTGATAGTATTGAGGACTTACTAAATAACTTATGTGGAAATAGTCAAGAAAGTATGGACGTCATATGCAAATATATAAGTTATATTAGTTTAGCAACGAAAACTAATATAATAATAGAGAATAATAATAGATTTTCTGTAGTGTCAAGTGATGGAAATGATGTAGAACTGCCAGATGATATGTCTATAGTTAACATAGCTAGAAATAAGGGAATACCTATTAGGTTAAGTAGAAAAGTTATTTGTGATGCCAATGGGAATATACTAAGTTATGACATTGAAAATGATATAAAAGCAGCTATGTGTATACCAATAACTCAAATTTCTAAAAATAGTAGAGGTATGAGTAAATATGATTATAATCATGATGTGTTAGGATATGTATATGTGGAAAGTAAAAGGAAATTAAATAACATAAATGAGGAGACAATGCATCGGTGTGTAACTATAGGTAGAATTTTGTACATGATAATTGATAAACTTAATATAAAAAGAAATTCTACTATAGACAAGTTGACTAAGACATTAACAAGAAGGTATTTAGAATCATTTATTCATGAACAGATAGACAGATCTTTTAATTTTAACTCTGAATTTTCAACTATAATGGTAGATATAGATAAATTTAAAACCATTAATGATACCTTTGGACATAGAATGGGTGACCAAGTATTAAGTAAGATATGTGAAGTAATTATAAAAAATATTAGACAAGATGATGCAGTAGGAAGATATGGTGGAGAAGAATTTATTATAGTATTACCTAATACAGGTATAGAGGAAGCTAAGAGTATAGCTGAAAGAATTAGAGTGAAAATTTATCAGGCAAAAGTTATGGGAGATAAAAGAGTAGTAACAGTAAGTTTAGGCGTAGCTAATTATCCTAATCATACCACTACCTATGAAGAGCTTATTGAAAAAACAGACCAAGCTTTATATGCAGCTAAAAATAGTGGTCGTAATGCTACTAGAGTATGGGAAGAATCCTATGGTTCTAAAATAAGCACTACAAATAAATTAAGTGGTATATTTGTAGGTAGTGAAAATCAAGACTATAAGAATGTCTCAACTTTAATTGAATTCATAGATTTGATTAATTCAGAGGGAAATATACATGAAAAAATTGCCATTACAATTAATAGAATTACAGAAATTGTTGAAGCAGATTCATGTACATTGTTTACCATAAAACAAGGAGAATTAGTCAATAGATACTCTAAAACTATAGATGAAACACGCGATGAATTTGATGAAACACGTAAATATAATAAGATTAAGGCTACAATAAATTCTGGAGAAAATATTTGTGGAGTAGATTGGGATTGTATAGATGAATATGATGAAATTAAAAACATTCCTGATTTAAAATCTAATATTATAGTTTTATTAAAAGACAAAATAGATATAATTGGAGTAATATGCTTAACAGCATCAATTAATCATAAGGAGTTTACTTATGATGAATTAAATTTTGTTAATACTTTAGGTAAAATAATTGTTCCAATCCTAAAAGAATATCAATAATATTAAACTTATAGGTATGAAATTATAGAGCTAGTTTCATACCTTTTATCATAAATAGATAATTAATAAAGACTTAAAAGTATATATTTTTATATATAGTATATATAAGATATAATTTAAGTATAGTTATAGCGAAAGGTACTTATAAGTTATTTAAAATTTATATTAAAATATAATAATTAATATTAAAGTTTGGGAGATAAATAATAGTAGTACTATTAAAAGATAAAATAATAAAATAGCAGGAGGAGAAAGATGAATTATAATTTAGGAAAAATATATCATGGATTTAAGTTGTATAGAGAAGAAAAGGTTGAAGAAATAAATTCTATAGCTAGAGTTTTTATACATGAAAAAACGGGGTCAAAATTATTACATATGGAAAATGATGATCCTAACAAAGTATTTGCAATAGGATTTAAAACACCACCAAGCGATGATACTGGAGTTGCTCATATATTAGAGCATAGTGTATTATGTGGTTCACGCAAGTTTCCTACAAAAGAGCCATTTGTAGAACTTATAAAAGGATCATTAAACACATTTCTAAATGCTATGACCTTTAGCGATAAAACTATATATCCACTAGCAAGTAAAAATGAAAAGGACTTTTTTAATTTAATGGATGTATATTTAGATGCAGTGTTTTATCCTAATATATATAATACAAAGGAAATTTTAATGCAAGAAGGTTGGCATTATGAATTAGAAAATTCTGAAGATGAGCTAACTTATAAGGGTGTAGTTTATAATGAAATGAAAGGTGCCTTTTCATCACCAGACGGAGTGTTAATGAGAGGAATTCAAAAATCTTTATTTGAACATAATACCTATGGATTTGAATCAGGTGGAGATCCAGAATTCATACCAGATTTAACTGAAGAGGAGTTTTTAGGATTTCATAGTAAATACTACCATCCATCTAACAGCTATATATTCTTATATGGAGATGGAAACTTAGATGAGAGATTAGCATTTATTAATGACAATTACTTAAACAATTTTGAAAAAAAGGATATTGATGCTGAAATATTACCACAGAAGCCTTTTGAAGAAATGAAAGAGGTTGTAACAGAATACTCTATTTCTAATGAAGATAATGAAGATGAAAAAACTTTCATGGCATTAAACTTTGTTACTGGAGAATGTACTAATGATGAATTATATATTAGTCTAAGTGTTTTAGAATATCTTTTATTAGAAACTCAAGGAGCTCCATTAAAACAAGCAATCCTTGATGCTAACCTAGGAAAGGATGTATATGGAAGTTTTGATAATGGGATTTTACAACCGGTATTTAGTATAGTACTTAAAAATAGTGATGCAAATAAAAAAGAAGAATTTAAGAATGTAGTGTTTGATACATTAAAATCTTTGGTTAAAAATGGAATTGATAAAAAACTAATAGAGGCATGCATAAACATTACAGAATTTAAGTTAAGAGAAGCAGATTTTCAAGGCATGCCTAAAGGTTTATTCTATTATATGACAGCTATGGATAGTTGGCTACATGATGGAGATCCGTTAATTCACTTAAAATATGAAAAGAATATGGAAAAAATAAAGAAAGCACTAACTTCAAATTATTTTGAACAATTAATTGAAAAATATATATTAAACAATAATCATAGCTCATTAATAGTATTAGCGCCTAAAAGGGGTTTAGCAGATGAAAAGGATAAAAAATTAAGAACTGGATTAAAGGAATATAAAGAAAATCTATCTGTTGAGGAAATACAAGACATAATTAATGAAACAAAGTCTTTAATAAATAGACAGAACACTCCTGATCCAGAGGAAATATTAGAGACTATACCAGTATTATCCATAGATGATATAGACGAGAAAGTTGAAGAATTAGGTGTTATAGAGCAGGATGCTTCCGGAGTGAAGCTACTTCATCATGATGCATTTACAAGTAAAATTGCTTACTTAGATTTTATGTTTGATAGCAGAACCATAGCACAAGAAGATATTTCCTATCTAAGTCTATTAACCACACTACTAGGCAAAATTAATACTAAAACCTATAGTTATGTAGATTTATCTAATGAAATATTAATTAATACAGGTGGAATATATTTTAAAAATGAAGTATATGGCGATAGTAAAGATGTCCTTAGATATAGTACTTACCTTGAAGGACATTGTAGTGTAGTAGTAGATAGAGTACCAAGAGCTTTAGAAATATTGGCAGATATAATTAAGAATACCTCCTTTGAAGATAAAAAGAGAATAAGAGAACTTATAAGAGTTTTAATATCAAGAATAGAAATGAAGCTTATGGATAGAGGGCATCAAGTTGCAACTACAAGATTAGGAGCTTATTTCTCTCCTGCTTATGAATATATAGAAAAAACTTCAGGATATGAGTACTATAAATTCTTAAAGGAGATAGAAAATAACTTTGATGATAGAATAGATAGTGTTATTTTGAAATTTCAAGCTATAATGAATAAGGTATTTAATAAAAATAGCTTAATAGTAGCAGTAACTGGTAAAGATGAAGAAGTTACTGCTGTAAAGAAGAACATTTCAGAGATATTAGAAGTATTATCTGATGAAGAAGTACAAATTAACAAGTATGGCTTCCATGAAGAAAACAAAAATGAAGGAATGCTTACTCCATCTAATGTTCAATATGTGGCAAAGGGATATAACTATAAAAAATTAGGATATGAATACACAGGAAAGTTATTGGTGCTGAAAACTATAATTGGCATGGATTATCTATGGAATAAAGTTAGAGTACAGGGTGGAGCTTATGGAGCTTTTGCTAATATAGTGAGAAGTGGTAATTTTATGTTTGCCAGCTATAGAGATCCTAATATAAAAGAGACCTTAAAGACTTACGATAATGCAGCTAAATACTTAGAAAGTTTTACAACTACAGATAGAGAAATGTTAAAATACATTATAGGAACTATAAGTGAACTAGATATGCAATTAACTCCATCCATGGCAGGAGATGCAGCAGTTAGCTATTATATAAGAAGAATATCTAAGGCGGATAGACAACAGGAAAGAAAAGAAGTGTTATCTACTACAGTTAAGGATATTAATAACTTCTCAAAATTAGTAACAGATGTTATGAATATGAATTATATAGTTGTTCTTGGTAATGATGGTAAGATTAAAGAAAATAAAGATGTATTTAAAAACTTAGAAAATGTGTTTAACTAAGGGGGGAGAAATTTAATCAGAAGTTATAATTTACTTATGAATTCTGATTAAGATTAACTATGATAAATGATAGTATGTATGGAGAAGGAGAGATTACTCTAGAAGATGCAATAGGAGAAATGTTAGTTAATAAGGGTTTAACTATTTCTACTGCAGAATCCTGTACAGGAGGAATGGTTGCAGCAAGATTAATTAACTATCCTGGTATATCAAAAAGCTTACTTGAAGGAGTAGTAACCTATAATAATGAAGCTAAAATCAATAGAATTAACGTAAAAAGAGAAACTCTTGAGAAATTTGGAGCTGTTAGCCATCAGGTAGCAGCTCAAATGGCTGAAGGAATAGCGAAGACTTCAGGAGCTGATATAGGAATATCAACTACAGGAGTAGCGGGTCCAGGTGGAGGAACTGCTGAGAAACCAGTAGGAAGAGTATATATAGGATTATATTATAAAGGCAAGGTTACGACAAAAGAATTAAACCTTTCTGGAGATAGGCAGGAAATACGAGAAAAATCTACTATAAATA
>NZ_DHYX01000061.1:0-4130 GCF_002414285.1 Clostridium sp. UBA5119
CTATATAGGGTACATTTTAATATACCGTAGCTCTTTTTTTCTTACATTGTATCTAATGGTATTGTTAATCTTCTAATCTAGATGAAGATCTATACTACATACTATTAAACTCCATAAAAATGTTTCCTATTATTGAATTTAACAGTTTTCGAATATTCATATTTACATTTACTAATACTAACTTAGAATATAAATTAATAGTTGTTGGAATATCCGATTCCCATAATTAATAGTCATTTCCTTGTATATTAAAATCCTATACTAACTTTTAAAATTTAATACTGTTAATTTATATCCTGCATAAATATTTAGTGACATAAATAAAAGCAGTAATTTCCCTCTATAAATTACTGCTTTCTATCTTTAGCTAATATAATTATAATGGCCTTAACAATTTCATTTAAGGCTACTTTCAAGGAGATTATATAACTACGTTATGAATAATACTGTTATTTTGTTCCTATGATATACAATTATTAATAATTATAAATATAAGCATAATTATTCTTATTTAGGAGGACCATATGCTATTTTTTATTTAATTTATAAAATATAGTAGTATATATTACAGTATATTATCATTATTTGTGTTAACTTACTTATGTATAAAAAAATATATAAGTGATAAACTATATGTACCTTTTTCGTTTCCCTTAGATAATAAATGTTTATACAAAAGAAAAACAGGCTAGTAAGGATTTTATTGAACTGCCCCCTGTCAAGTAGACATGGTAAATAATAAAAAATTATGCCACTAAGGTATGACTTCGATATTCAATTGGAGTCATACCTTTTAGCTTTTTTTGTAGTCTCTTTGTATTATAAAATTCTATATATTCATCAATAGCTTGTTCAAGTTCCTCATATGTATTAAATTTTCTTAAGTAATACATTTCGGCTTTAAGTGTACCCCAAAAACCTTCCATAGGACCATTATCAATACATCGACTTACTCTAGACATACTATACTGCATTAATTTTATCTAGCTTGCATTTAAATATTCTGCTTGTATATTGAAAACCACGATCACTATGGAAAATTGGTTTTGCAGTTGTATTTGCAGCGATAGCTTGATCTAATATATCAAATACCAGTTGATTATTGTTAGAAGTCCTTACCATTCCTCCTCTATGCAGTTACAGTGTAAACAACTTTTATATTATTTTTGCTTGTAACAATGCTTCCATTACAGTTCGTCTCCACTAAATATCCGTTTATAATGAATCTTCCATTTTTATACTCTGTATCATTAGCAAAGGTCACAAAACACTCAAAATTTCTTATGGAATAGTTAGATCCAGATATTTCAACTTTTCTAACAGATGGAGTCACAACATATTTTTTATTTTTAAATTCATCCGGAAGCTGAACTGCTACCTGTCCACTCCCACCCCCACTTCCACTATAAGCAGGTATTTGAACTTCCCCACTATAACTTAAATAGTAACTTATTCATTGCTGGAGTAACATAAAGTATCCTTCCTTCACTTGGAACTCCTGCATCATCCATTTTTTCATTTGAGTATCGAACCAATCTAATATATTATCTGTAGTTAAAACTGTGTTATCAATAACAGCTCCATTACTAGCATAAGTTTTAGCTTCTTCATATAACTTAGAGTATCTGTAAGAGTCCTTCTCAGGAATTGATTGTTCTTCCTCAAATACATTTTGGATATTTGCTACTTCTAAAACTAAATTGGTTTCATCTATATCCAATGATCTAATGCAAATTCGATATCTCTATCGTGTGCTAGTTTCTTTGGTTCCCAATTATTTGCTATTGTTCCAGTATTGAAACTCATATCACCTCTGTTGTGGTCTTTATACCCACTTAAAGTTAATCTAGGTAATTTAGTGCATTAATAAACTTTACTCCTGGATTAGATTGAGTTAATAGAAAGGACGTTAACTCCCTTGTGTACTTTTGTTGTAATTCTCTTTCAAATTGTTCAGCATAACTGTATACTGCCATTAAAAATCATCTCCATTTCTTATTTTTTATTACCGAAAATACTAGATATAGCATCTTCTGCATTTGATTTTGATCCGTTGGCTCCAGCACCTATTTGTTGGAACCCTTTATTATCTTGTTGATTAGTACCCTTTAATTGAGGTACATATTCTAACACTTTATTTAGTGCAGCTGTTATTAGATTTTCATCAATCTCACCTTTTTCATTGGTTACTTTTGATAAGTCAGCTAACTTAGTAACATAAGGAATTGTATTAGCTTCAATTCCAAGTCCTAAAGCTTGTTTGTAAGCTACATTATCAACTCTAGCTTTAACTATTTGAGCTTTTAATTGTTCATTCTCCTGTTGAAGTGTTGTTAATGTGATAGTTTGCTCTTGTGCTTTAGTCTGCTTATTGGTTTTAAAATCTTTAATAGCTTGGTTAATATCATCCTGGGACATCCCTTGTTGTTCAAAGTAAGATTTCAGTATAAAATTTTCCTTACTTTGAGTACCTTTATTGATGATATCCGCTAACTTATCATAGTCAATAGATGAAGTTTGTTGATTTCCTTCACCCCTTCAGTAGCAGCACCAGTCCCATCATCTCCAGTTCCATCATCTGGTGAAAGTAATGTTTGATACCTACATAATCCTAAATTGACTAACATTTTTGTTTTTAACATAATAATTACCTCCCATTTTAAAGTGTTGTCCACTACTCCGTTTTAGCTCGTCAGCTATTCCTCACAGTTTAGAGCCTTAAGAGTTTTGGGCATAATAAAAAGCCTTAGTTTCCTAAGACTTTAGATATTTTATTTAAAATATTTTTTTAACTTATCTTAAAATTGGCCAAACATCTATTACAAAATCTTGTGATTCATCATTATAAAAGCATATATCCCATACAGTTCCAAATGAATTCGGTCGAAACATTACTGGATAAACTTTATAGGCTTTTTTCGGGTCTGGATCTTGAACCCTAAAACCATAACCTATTATTTCACGATTAAAATATGAAATAGGTGTTACATCGCTTAAACTATTTTTTAAAATTTTTATAGACGTTGCTGGAATATCCACATTGATTGTAGGTGTTACTTCAACTAGTTCTTCTTTTTCTGATATATATCTCATATTCATTACTTCCTTTCTCTCATTTTTGTTACTTATACACCATTATTATCAATCTAATTATAAAAATTATTCATAAAGCGAATTACTAATATTGATAATTAACAAATTCTAATTCATTATTATTTTTATGAATAATAAAAGCACCTACTATTTAAAATGTCTTTTTATTTTCTCTAGCAACTTTTCATTTTCAACTTCCCCTAAATCCATGACACATAAGTCACTATTTAAAAGTACATACCCACTTTCAATATTCCCTGGATCTATTGCTAAAATCACTTAATCGCCTTNNGGCCTTCTTTTTTCTTTTTTTCATCACTTGTAAATATATATTTCTCTAAAAACTCTCTTAAAGTCATATCTCTCAACTCCCATTAAATTTGAATAAAAAAATACCGCATATTCGTTTTGAATAGTACGGTGTTCAAAATAATTATTCGGTTTTTTATTGTTGTGATGTTAAAAAAGAAATTTGTGTAACAAGTTCTTATTAGGATTAATCTATTTCACTCGTTCAATCATTGGATGACTTTCTTTGAATCGAACTAAGTCCCACAGATTTCCATATAAATCTTTAAATACTGCAACAATACCATACGATTGTTCTTTAGGTTCTCTAACAAACTCTATACCTTTTGAAACCATTTCGTTATAGTCTCTCCAAAAATCATCAGTGCCTAAAAATAGAAAAACTCTTCCACCTGCTTGATTACCTATAAACTCCTCTTGTTCGGGTTTAGATGATTTTGCAAGTAATATTGTAGTTCCACCAGAGCCAGGTGGCGACACAACCACCCAACGTTTGTCTTGTTCAGGCTGATATGTGTCTTCAATTAATGTAAAGTGAAGTTTCTTCGTATAAAATTCTATAGCTTCATCATAGTCTTTAACAACTAGAGCTATATGGACAATTGATTGTATCATTTCCTTAACTCCTAACTATTCTATATATTGTAAATGTTATTATAGTTCTTATGTTATTCATTGCTTTGAAATTTACAAGATTTTCTTTATATTATACATGAAACATTCTATAT
>NZ_DHYX01000061.1:4146-8409 GCF_002414285.1 Clostridium sp. UBA5119
TACTATTCAATTTTCAAAGAACAAGTTTAAATACTTATTTCGTTTTATCCGCATACTCACAATTATATCCATGCATAAATTTACTGACTTATGAAATCCTAATACTTAGAAACTAAATATTATAAATAACAATATTGTGAGGTTATAAAATTGAATTTAGTTTTTAATAACTCAACTGCTAATGCTCAAAGTTTAACTTTTGTTCCAAGCTCTCCAGTAAAAGATGGTTTTATAAAAATACATTCCAGCGGAAAATTGGCTGCCAAAGGTGGCGATCAAAGACTTTTAATTCGCGTAAATGGTGCCAATACTGCTTATAGAAGTTTTGTTCATATGGGCGGAGATGCTGGGCTCGGTGAATGGGATGATAGAGGTTTTTATATTGGCCGTAACGGGTGGTCCCTCGATGCAGCTTTTTCACTTGAATTTACACTTGCTGTTAATTCATCTTCTCAAAAAATAGTTGGCAGTGGTTCTTCAGTTTTTGCACTTGGTGATAATCGTATTCTCGGGTACGAAAGTCATGGATTTTTTGTAACTAACCAACCTATTTCTCAAATTCAAATATTATTTACAGGAGGAGTTGCTGATTGGCAATCTCGTTTCTACCAAATTAATTAATAATTTCTATTTTATTAAAGGAGGGAGTCATTGTAATCTCCCTCAACTATCTTTACTTTTGGAATATGCTATATCCCCGATTACCATACATACCCTCCATTATTATATGATTGTCATATGAGAACACAGTTGTAATACTGTGCCCTTGTTAATGAGTATTTCCGCCTTATGCTTCTTGATTAATTTCCATATTTAAATTATCAAATAAACTAATTTGATTTTTCTTGAATGGCACTGCTATAAAATATCCATCTATAAGCTGAACGTCTCTTTCATTTGAATATGATCCTTCATCTTTAAATTGTTTCTTTAGTGTGGTTGTAAGTTTATGTTCAAATACAGGTCTCTTATACTTGTATTCTCTTTCAACCATTTCACCAGTTTCCGAATCTACTTCTGGTATTGTTTTATAATGTGTAGGTAGTTCAAGGTTTAACTTAAGAGATATTTCTCCACTTTGGAAGTTACCATCATAGACCAACTGTATAACTTTCTGTATCTGTTTATCTAATACTCCTCTCATTTCATCAAATATTGGGCTCTCAACATCTATGTCTAATATCTTCCTTGATAAATCTAGCTTTTCGCTTATTTTATTCATGTTTCTTTTTCTCCCTTCTAATCTTCTTTAATTCAAAATAATCTACAAATCCATACTTACCTCCATACTTTAAATTTCTAGCAACCCATGTAAGCTTTTCTTTGTATTTATGGTTAAACATCTTATATCTTAACTCCCCTTGCTGAGTGCTAAATCCTTTAACATCTATTAGTTATTCACAACCATCTAGATGATGTCCGGCGTGTATGTTATAGCTCTATGTGTCTTGCCATCCTTCTTAAATATTGGAATAAGAGTATACTTTGGCTGTAATTCAAAATTTAGTATTTCACCCTCTGCCATCCTTTTAATATATTCCATATTTTAATTAATTCAGCCATTCCAGGTATAAGCTCTGTTGCACTTATTAATTGCTTGGTCTTGTTTTGTGTTTTTGACAATCCAATTCCATTTCGATATTTATGTCCTCCACCTCCAAAGCAAACCCTCATTAAGTAATAAAACCTAACTGCTGATTCCAAATTATCCTCCGACCATGATTCCCATTTCCACCTATCCACTTTATATTGCTTAATCTTTTGAGTTTCAATTTATCACCTAATTTCTTTAAGCAATAAAACTTAATTGTTCTATCTGAATAGGAATGTCTTCCCACTCTACACCTATATAATCTAATACCTTACCCCATCCAAATTTTTCTCCCGTCTCCGGATCTGTAACACATCTATACATCCGAAATTTCCACTCCTTAGGATTACGCTCTCTTAATCTATCAAATCTATGTGGCTTTTTTTCCATGTGTACACCAAACCCACACATACTACATCCAGTTCTCTGAGCTTTAGTATTATATAGAGTACTATCTGGNNGACTTTTAAATCTAAAGATAATTGCAACAAGTCTTGTCTTTTAAATATTGCAAATGGCGCACTTCTTATCACTGTTTTCCCATAACAATTACAACCATGGTATATTAATGATTCTTCTCTTTGTCCACCTTCTGAGGCCATCATACCTAAGTAAGGATAGCTTTCATGTTCCTTTGACCAATCACCGCATGGGGCTTTTCCTTCATGTGATAACAACATTGGTTAGAGACTTTAAAGAAGGCCTCTTTGTAGTTTGTATCATACTTATTATTTTCCATGCCTGCAAACAAGTTTAGCCATTTTTTAGGTAGTTGCATTCTACTATTTTTAGCATAATGACCTTGTTCTCCGCATTCACCAGTAATGATTGCATGTCTTACTGTGGTATTTCTTTCAGTTGGATTTTGAGGTGTCTCTATTCTACCAGTTAATTTCTTTGATATTACAGGGAATTCAACTTCATTTAATATCTCTACTTTTGATTTATATAGTGCAAGTTTAATTATTTCTAATTGCTCATGTATCCTTTGAATACTTTTATCTTTCATTATTGTAAGAATTCCATGAAAAGCTCTAACTTCTACTTTAATTACAGATACAACTTGTACATTACATATTTTTCATATCAAACTTTCCCTAATAATAAACAAAAATAAGGATAATCCCATCATAAAGAGATTATCCTCGCTTTAAATATACATATGTTCATTTTTTAATACTCCATTATCCATAGATAAAATTCTATCTGCTACTATAGTTGCAAAAGTCATATCATGAGTAATAATTAAAACTGTCATGGCCTTTTCAATACTTAATTTTTTTATAAGATTTGCTACTTCTTCAGTGATGGTTGGATCTAGGGCAGAGGTTGGTTCATCAAAACATATAAGTTTTGGATTCATTGCAAGGGCCCTTCCTATGGCAACTCGCTGTTTTTGTCCCCCTGAAAGTTGAAATGGATAGCTATTTTCTTTATTTGCAAGTCCTAAAAAACCTAATATTTCTTTAGCTTCATTTTTAGCTTCTTCAATAGCAACTCCCAATACCACCCTTGGAGCTTCTGTAATATTTTCCAAAACATTCATATGTGGGAATAAATTAAAATTTTGAAATACTAGCCCCACATCCATCGGTATTTCCAACTTTTCCTTTCTTTGAGCCCCTTCTCCATCTTTGTATAAATACTTGTTGTTTATTATTATAGATCCCTTATCAGGTTTAGTTAATCCACTTATACACCTAAGAAGGGTGGTTTTTCCACCACCAGAAGGTCCTACTATAACAGTGATTTCCCCTTCTTTTATTTCAAGGTTTACGCCTTTTAAAACTTTACTATCACCAAAACTTTTTTCTAATCCAATTACTCTAAGCACAATATACCCTCCTCTATTGATAGTAGCTATACCTTTTTTCTAATTTTTTAAAGATTTCACCAAATAATGCAATTAAAAGTAAATATATCATTCCTACTATTAAAAGGGGCATAAGAGAAGCTTCTGTATTAGATGCTATTTTACCAACTTTTAGTAGTTCGTCTAATCCAACTACATACACTAAGGCAGTATCCTTTACAAGTGTAATAGTCTCATTTGCCAGAGCAGGAAGTATTCTCTTAATAGCTTGTGGAAGAATTATTTTGAAAAATATGTATTTTTGAGAAAAGCCAAGAACTTTAGCTCCTTCGTATTGTCCTTCCTCTATAGAAATTATTCCAGCCCTAAATATTTCTGCAAAATATGCTGCATAATTAAGAGTAAATGCTAATATAGCAGCAGGAAATCTGTTAAAGGTTATCCCTATAATAGGTAAACCAAAAAATATAAATACAACTTGCAGGAGTAGGGGTGTCCCTCTCATAATTAAAATGTACCCCCTTGTTATTTTGTTCAATATTTTGTTTTTAGATAATCGTCCCTGGGCAACTAGTATTCCAAGAGGTATTGAAATTACAAGTGTTAATATAAATACCTCAATGGTTACTTTTAATCCTTGGAATACTTGTGGTAATAGGGTAATTAAATTATTCATATAAATACACTCCTATTTAATTATGTCTTGTCCAAACCACTTTTCGGAAACTTTCTTAGCTGTACCATCTTTTTTTATATCCTCAAAGGCTTCATTAAGCTTCTCAAGCAATTCTTCATCACCTTTTCGTATACCAACACCATAAGATTCATCTCCAAAATCATCATTTAATATTTTATATTT
>NZ_DHYX01000061.1:8462-35058 GCF_002414285.1 Clostridium sp. UBA5119
CCATTAATGCTTCATTATTTGTTTCAAAGGTAAAAACCTTGCCATCCTTAAAGGTTTTTAAAAGTTCCTCTTCCTTGTTTATTGCATCTACTGCACTAGACTGATTTTGTGCTCCAACATTCATACCTTTTAAATCAACTTTACTGTTTATTTTTGAATTCGCTAAAGTTATTATAACTTGTCTATTTTCCAGATAGGGATTTGTAAAATTCACTTTTTCTTTTCTTTCTTTGGTTATACTATAACCATTCCATATAAGATCTATTTTTCCTGAGTTAAGTTCTGATTCTTTCATAGACCAATCAATAGGCTGAAATGTTACTTGTTTACCTATTCTTTTTGACACTTCCTTTGCAAGATCAATATCAAAACCTACTATTTCTCCATTATTATCTTTAAATCCCATAGGAACAAAAGTATCATCAAAACCAATTATAAGTGTTTCCTTATCCATTGTATCCTGTGACTTATTGTTACATCCTGATATTGATAATGCCATTACTGCAATAATTCCATAGATTATTACACTTCTTAATATTTTACTCATTTGCTTGTCCCCCCACTTAATTATAATGTATTTACTTTATTACTTTACCATGGTAGAGTAATAAAGTAAATACATTTCTTTTTTTATTAACATCCAATCCATATAAAAAAAGCCATAAAACTAATTATGGCTTCTTAATACATATAATTTTAAAACAACCTAGCAATATCCTTAGCTTCTTTTATTCCTTGTTCAACTTTCCCTTCAACATCTGCTCCAACAACATCTAAACTTTCTACAGCAATAGTCTTCATATCTTGAATTCCAAAGAATCCTAGGATTGTTCTTAAATATCTATCCCCCATTTCATATGGTGCGTCTCCATATTCTCCTCCTCTAGATACAATGTGTACAGCTTTTTTATCCTTTAAAAGTCCAACTGGCCCTTCTGCTGTGTACTTAAATGTTATTCCTGTAACACTTACATAATCTATATAAGCTTTTAAAATTGCAGGAATACTTAAATTCCACATTGGTGCTGCAATTACATATTTATCTGCTTCTGCAAATTGATATGCATATTTTAGAATTGGGTTCTTCTTACTTTCTTCATTTTTAGCCCCAAATATTTCTCCTAAATCCTCTGGTCTTAGAAAATCTATATTTTCTTTATATAGATCTAAAGTAATTATTTCATCATTAGGATTACTACTTTTATACTCCTCTATAAAACTATCCGATACCTTAAAAGTTCTTGATTCTCCATCCTTCTTAATATTTGCTTTAATGTATAATACTTTACTCATATCTTTCTCTCCTTTTTTATCTTGTATATATCATCACACAAGACATAATTTTATTTTTGTTCTTAAATTTTATATTGTAGTTATCATATATATAGTGCTTCTGTTTTATTCATTTCTATTATAATTAAATGTGAGTTTTCATTAGCTTTAATTTTAATGTTTTCTTCAACTATTTCTAAGGCATCTTGTTCAATTAAATTCACATCATTAATTTCTGAGTTACCTTCAATTTGTACTAAGTATGCCTGTCTTCCTTTATTTACATTAAAGTATATCTCTTTATCCCTTTCTAAATAAGTTGTATACACATTTATATCTTGATGAACATTTATAGGTACATCCTTTAAAGTACCAGATACCATATGGAGCCAATTGTTGGTTCTATCTTTCCAATTAAATCTATAATCTCCGTAATTAGGTTTATATCCTTTCTTATCAGGCATAATCCATATTTGAAGAATCCTTAAATCCTCATTGCTATTATTAAATTCACTGTGGTATACTCCTGTGCCAGCACTCATATATTGCATTTGACCTCTCTCTAAGCTTCCAATGTTGCCCATACTGTCTCCATGAGTTAATTCTCCTCTTACAATGTAAGTTATAATCTCCATGTCATTATGAGGATGAGTGTCAAATCCTGAATTTGCCTTCATAACCTCATCATTTAGTACCCTAAGCACACCAAAATTAATATTTGTTGGTTTAAAATACTCTGCAAAAGAAAAATGAAAATTTCCTTTTAACCATCCGTAGTTACTTTTCCCCATGTTATTACTATCTATTCTCTTTAACATAACAACCTCCATTTTATCACTAATTAGTGATATATTTTTATAAAAACTCATTACAAGTTTTTAAATTTCTTTAATAAACTTTTTAACATAATTTTTTCTTCATCCGTTAAAACACTAAAGATCCTACTAATATTTTCAATATGCTTTGGAAAAATGTCTTCAATAATTTTTCTCCCCCTATCTGTTATAGAGATTATAGCAACTCTCTTATCTTCTGGATCTATAATCTTTTTTACTAATCCTTCCTTCTCTAAATTTTTTATAACCACAGTTATATTACCAGAAGTAGTTAATATTTTTTCTATTAACTCATATATTTTTAAGTCTCCCTTATTGTATAAGGCCTCTAAAACTCCAAACTGAGCAACTGTAAGTCCAGTTTCCTTTATAGTTTGAAACTCCCTTTTATGAATTTCATGCTCTGCCCTAGTAAATACGACTAAAGTTGATAGATCTAAGTTATTTTCTTTAATTAATTTCTTTATATCTTTCATAATCTAAATTTATCACTAATTAGTGATAATGTCAACAAACAAAAATATGATTTAAAAATTTATATTTTAAGTATAATAACCTTATCAATAATAGTAATATATATTAACTCGTCATCAATCTTCTTCTAGTTTCTTCATCAACCTTCTCTAAAGCATACCTAAAAGCTACTCGTGGCATAATATTTTTATTCTTTAATAAATACTCATATACCTTATCCTTTTCAACCTGTGACAACACTTTTAGCATCCAGCCATACCCTTTCAATACGAGATGATGTTCATCTTTCATAAGCATATCTGAAATTAGGTAAGGATTGATTCCATGATACTTATCTTTTTTAATAGGATAAATTAAGATAACAGCAGCTGCACGTCTCACAAAAAAGCTTGGATGATTTGTCCAAATTATCACATATTTAAATAGTTCATTATTTTGACTTAATAATTCTCCAAAGGCATGGGTGCAAAAATCATCACAATCTCCCCAGCCTGTAACATACTTCTTTAACCAACTTTCAAATACAAAAAATGTATCAGTATTATACTGATTCCTAACTCTATAGGCCCAATCGTATGCAATAACCCCTAATTCCCATTTATGTTCATCAAGTAACTGTTCACATATATTAAAAATATTATCAATACTTCTATCTTCTATAGTTTTATATAGCTTTGATGAAAACGCTCTAACTTTACTGGTAGTTAGACCATTTTCTTTTGATAACCCTTTAAAATAATGCTTTGCTATTAAGATAATATCATTCACTCGTATCACTACTTTCATATAAAATAAATTCTCTCGACCCAAACTCATTCCTTTATTTTATTGTATAGGATATTAATACCATATTCAAATATAAATATATTAATATAAAAAACTAGTAGCTTCAGCACCNNCCAAATGAAGCTACTAGTTTTTTTAACTTAGTGGAAGTTTTTATCCATAATATCCATTAATGGACTATGGATAATCTGTTTATCTATAAGAAGTTTTTAAAGCTTCTTTTAGTATCCTAGGATTCTTTTTATATGGAGTTACAGGACAGATTTTCTTATTCTTCACTTTGAATAAAGTATATACTGCAATTCTTGCTGCACGTACTGAATATTCTTCAGTAAATACCATGTCCTCTGGTATTTCAACGAATTGACTAATCATAGCAAAGTTAGTTGATCCTTCTGGTACAACCTTTGGTCGATCAGACATCTTACGAGGTTGGAATTGAGAATCTATATAAGGCATCATGCATGGAATAACATTCACCACATCTTCCATAATTTCATCTATCTGATCTTCTAAATGTAAATGATGTAAAAGTTCTATTAACATTTCTTCACCAGTACAGTCTCGCATTGGTTTCTTTACATAATCTCCAACTTTATCTGTATATAACCCATAGCCCCAGAAAATAGTTGTATCCATTGTTTGAGCTTTAAAGTGTGGTTGAGCTGCAACTACAATACTCATTAACCAATTGGAATCTTTAAAAGTCATCAAAGCACCACTACCTGGAATATTAGTAGAAATCTGCTCTATTAATTTTAATAGTTTATTTCCTTTACAAGTTACAGTGAAGCTTTCCCAGTTAGTTTCATCTGGATGATTAAAGAAAGGATCCGGATTACCAAGTCCTGGTTTTTTATTAGCAACTTTTCTCCAAAGCTCACCTGAGATTGGAGCACTAGGTTCAAAAGCTGCCGGTGTATGAAGATCACCTAAAGTTGCGCTATCAGTCATACAACCATTAGTCATGATACAAACATCACCTTCATTTAGTTCAATAACTCTTTCTCCATTTCCATCTTCTACATAAATAGCTGTTACTGTAATCTCATTACCTGGTTTAAAATCTAAATCTGTTACCGTTGCATTTATACTAAAATCAACTCCATGTTCATCTAGATATGCCTTTATCGGTAAAATAACAGATTCATATTGGTTATAAGGTGTACGTGTAACCCCTTCTAGTGTTTCTATACGAGAGAATTCAAAAATCATACGATTCATATAACGCTTTAATTCAAACAGACTAGACCACTTTTGGAAAGCAAAGGTAGTTTGCCACATATACCAGAAGTTAGTCTCAAAGAAATGAGGGGTATGACTAAACCATTGCTCTATAGTCATATCATCTAAACTTTCTTCTGGAGTAATCATTAATTTACCAAGAGCCATACGATCTTCATTGTTGAATCCCATGCTTTTTACATCTTGAATTACACCATACTTATCTACTAAACGAGCTTGAGCATGAGTTGGATGTAAATGGTCAAAGTTAAGTATTTCTTCTGTAACACTTTTACCTACCATATCTAAAGATGGAATACTTGAAAATAGTTCCCAAAAATTTTCATAAGTTTCTTCATTTAGCATTCTCCCGCCACGACATAGGAACCCATTTTGTACATCTCCATCGCCATCATTGCTACCACCAAGAATTTGCATTCCCTCTATAATATGAATGTTTTCGCCTTTAAAGTTACAGTCTCTTACAAGATAAGCTGCTCCTGCTAAAGAAGCCAAACCTCCTCCAACAAAGTAAACTTGTTTCCCTGAATGATCTATATATTCAATTTCCGTCTCTTGACTTTGTGATTTGTTCTTAAGTTTTTTAGCTCCTAAAGTAGCTATTGTCGCTGCCCCTGCTATAGCTCCTATAGCCACTAAAGGATTTATGCTACTTTTATTTGATTTTTTACTCATAATAATTACCTCAACTTTCTAGTTAAATTAATTAATGAAGATTGCTTATTTATTATTATAGTTTAATACAATTAAAATGTAATTATACAGATTTACTTATTTGTCTAAAAAAGTATTAAGAAATTTGAAATAATAAATGTACATTTCATAAACTCTTAATTTTTAAGAACAATAATAGACTTTCATTAACTTTAGATTAACTTCTATGAAATTTACTGGTATAATTTATTTAATATGTAATATCNNGGAGGATTTAGTTTTGAGTAAATCTGTTTATAAATTTAAACCAGGCTCTCCTTGGAAAATTGGCATTACCGAAAGCTGGCTTAATTCCATGGCTAAAAGAGGACTTTTTATAGAAAAAATGGGGAAATATTTCGGTAAATTTAATAAAGATGAACCTAGGGATATGTACTATAGAATAGAAATGTCTGAGGAAAAGGATGAATTGAGCGAAGAACAAATTAGAATGTATAAAGCTCGTGGATGGGGATATGTTACAAACTATAACAATTTTCATATTTTCTCATCGCCCTATGAATTCAATACCACAGAGGTTCATATTATCCCCGAAGAATATGCACAGTTATTAAAACCTTTTTATAAAAAAGCTTTAACACAACTTCTTATTTCTTTTGCGATTTTATTTGCATTTTATGCAGTTATCCCTATGTTTATTGCTAAAAGATACGTTAGTGTTTTAGTAAATATGAGTTATCTAGAACTTTTCTCCCAATTAATAATTATTTCAACCTTTATTAATGGATTGTTTGAGATTATATATATAGGCAAACTTAGAAAGTGCCTTTTACAAGGAACCTCCGTGGATCATAATGCACCTTGGAAGTTTAATTATATAGTATCTATTNNTATTAGTTCTTGTCTAATTCTACTTTCAACAACTTTAGTAACTTTAACCTTCACATCATTGTTTACAGGTTATGATGATGAGCTAGATCTTTTAATTGTTCAAGAAACAAGTGATGGATACGAAATCTATGCTTGTAAAGGAAAAGGTGTTATGCGCGTGATATATACCGGTAAAGAAGATGTAAATAAGATAATACCATTGATAAAACAAAAGATTTCTTTAATATCAAAGTAGAATTATATAATAAATTTTCTATGTTAGAATAACTGTAATAATATAAATAAGGACTATATGGAAATTAACTAAGATTTCTAACTTAATTATTTTCATATGGCCCTTATAAACGATTTAATACTAATCATTATCTACTTTTCTTATCTTAACCTGTTCATCCTCTTCAGTTTTAATTGAAATTTCAATCTTTCCCTTTGCTTTATTTCCTACAAATTTAAATCTATATTTTCCCTCTGTTAATTTTATTGTTCTTTCCCCGGTTTCAGTGCCTACTAGTATATCCTCCACCAGTTTTTCTGGACTAACTAAAACTCCTTTAAAATCACCACTTTCAACCTTTGAATCATATTTAATGGTAATTTCACCTTGTCCCTCTGATTCTATATTCCAAATTGTATCTGCTCCTGAAAACTTCCCATATTTAACGGTAATTTCATTTTTAGAACCCGATTCATTCCTACCTACATAGCTATAGCTATCTCCATCTTTTGCAATTTTTTCATTATTATCATAAATATCTGCTTTCCCTGTATCCAATGTACACCCACTAAAAGTGTATAATAATAACATTAAGCATATTCCTAAAAGAATTTTAATTTTAAATTTCAATTCTACTCCTCCTTATAATATCTTCACTATTTTAATATATTAATTATAGTTTCGTTATAACACAATTATCATTTATTTAGAGAACGATTATTTCTCTACATTATAAATTAGTCTTGGAATTTTACGTCCTACCTTCACAAGATATTCTATCTCTCCTTTTTTTACAGCACCCATCTTTATATAAAAATTTATAGCTTCTGGACTTGTTACTATTTCAAGTTCTTTTATGTTAAGACTCTTAGTATTCTCAATTGCATGATTCCATAATAACTTTCTATACCCTTTTCCTATATAATCAGAATTAATGAAAAAATACTCTAACTACGTTTCACCTACATTTATTAAAATACTAGCTTCTCCTTCTTTAGCTCTACGAATATTAATCATTCACATTCCTCCTCAAAACTAACTCCTTACACTTGAGAGTATATTAAAATTATAGAATATTTTGTATTATAAATCTACAACTGAATACCAATTAATCTCTTAGACTAATATAATACTAAATGTAATTTAGCATTATAGTTCCTTGTTAAATAATTAATTAATTTACAATATATTATATTTATGCTACTATATTATTATAGCAAGTAAATATCCATTAATAATATTTGTTTATTGATAATATTTACAATATATTTATATTTTAGAAAGGATTTGATGTTATGAACAATTTATTCAATCTTACTGGTAAAGTTGCTATAGTTACAGGTGCTTCTAGTGGACTAGGAGCTGATGCCGCTAGAGCTTATGCTGAGTATGGTGCTAGTGTTGCACTACTTGCAAGAAGAAAAGATAAACTTGATAATGTAGTTAAAGAAATTCAAAATAATGGTGGAAAAGCTCTAGCTGTTCAATGTGATGTTGCTAATGAAGATAGTGTTAAAGCAGCAATAGACGAAGTTATGAAGTACTTTGGACAAATTGATATTCTTCTTAATAATGCAGGAGTTGCAACTGCAGGTTCTGTTGAAAATATGTCTGTTGAAGCTTGGGATAAAGTTATGGACATTAACGTTAAGGGAATTTTCTTAATGAGTAAATATGTAGTTCCTCATATGAGAGACAGGAAATATGGCAAAATTGTTAACATAGCTTCTATAAATGCTGTTATTGCAGACAAAGATCCTTCTCTTTTCCGTCACTCCTACAATACTTCTAAAGCAGCTGTTAGAGGCTTAACTATGGGTATGGCTGCAAGCTATATGCAAGATAATATTACAGTTAATTCTATAGGTCCTGGCCTTTTTGAATCTGAGATGACAGAAAATACTCTTTTTAAGCATGAACCTTTTCTTAGAGCTTACAATGCTATTTCCCCTGCCGGAAGACCAGGTAAAAAAGGTGAACTTAATGGAACAATTATTTATCTATCATCAGATGCTTCTAGCTACGTAACTTCTCAACATATTCTTGTTGAAGGTGGTATTTCTATAGTTTAAAAGCTATATGACATATAATTAAAATATAAAGATTTCTTAATATAAAAAAACTGTTAACATACTATTATGCTAACAGTTTTTTCATTTATATAAATTAAGAAACTTAAATGGCCTCTCCCATAACTTCTCCATCTTCTACGTTAGGATCATCTAACTTCTTTATTTCATGTTTAAAGATAAAGTTAGTGATTATAACAGATATAAAATCACTAGTTGGTCCTGCCAACCATACTCCTGTTAATCCAAGAGTTTCTCCATTAGGAAGTCGTATCAAAGGAAGAATTATAATGCATGGTATTAAAAGTATTACTTGTCTTAATAAACTTAAAAACATGGATTTCTTAGCTTTTCCAATACAAGAGAAATAATTAGTTCTTATTATCTGCGGTCCTACAAAAATAATCATAGAAAGGAAAATTCTCATTCCATACTTTGTTATTGAAAGTAGATGTGGATCTGAGTTAAATGACTTTATTAAAACTCCTGGAATAAGTTCTACCATTAAAAATCCTATGGTAGCAATAATTAAAGCTGCTATTTGAGGATACTTCATAGCCTCCTTAACTCTATCATATTTTTTAGCTCCATAATTATATCCAATAATAGGCTGTACTCCTTGATTTAATCCAAAAATCGGCATAAGAATTATCATAGTTATGCTACTTATTATAGTCATTGCTCCTATGGCTAAATCTCCACCATAACTCCTTAAAGCATTGTTTGATATTACTTGAACTATACTTGCAGCAATTTGCATACTAAATGGCGACATACCTATAGCAAATATAGCTAGTATCAACTTTTTTTCTAGCTTAAAGTTTTTAACTTTAACTCTAAGATTAGCATTTCCCCTTAAAAAGAAACTTACCCCCCATATAGCTGAAGCAATTTGGGCTATTACTGTGGCTATAGCTCCTCCTTTAACTCCCATTCCTAGTAAAAATATAAATATTGGGTCAAGAATTATATTTGTAATCGCACCTATAAGCATAGATGCCATAGCTATATTAGGACTACCACTGGCTCTTATGGTATGGTTAAGTCCAAAACTTAACATGTTAAATATAGTACCTATAAATATAATTTGCATGTATTCTTCAGCATATACTAGGGTGTTTGAACTAGCTCCAAACATTCTTAGTATATCCTTTCCCCAAATTAATCCTATAGCTGTTATAGCTAAACTAATGATTATAATTAAAGTAAAAGCATTTCCTAGAATCTTCTCTGCTTCTTCTTTCTTATTTTGTCCTAATCTAATGGAAATAGTAGTAGCAGTACCTATTCCAACTAACATACCAAAGCCTAATATAATAGTTGATATTGGCATAGTTACTCCAATACCTGTAATTGCTAAATTTCCTACCTCTGGAATGTGTCCTATAAACATTCTATCTATAATATTATATAGTGCGTTAACCAACATCCCAATGATGGCTGGTATAGAAAACTTAAGTAATAATTTTGTGATTTTTTCTTCACCTAGTGCATTTTGTCTACCCATGTAGTATCTCCCTCCTAAATTAAATTGTCTATTTAAGTACTAATGCAAGGTTAGAAAAATCTTAACCTTGCAAAAATACAGCTTAATATATTTATTACATAACATATAATTATGGCTAAGATAATTCTTAACCTTTAAATTCTCATATTGTAAACTTTAAGTACCTTATATCTAAACACTATTCTTCACAATATAATTATACTTCATATCCCTTATATTTTCAATGACTTATTTCGACAACCTAAAAATTTCATTATCTAAATATAATTAATTGGTAATTATCTTATTAAAATACGCTGTAGTAAACACTTTTCAGATAGAGTTTTATTATGAAAATAACTCTTCTAGTTCCTTTTCATTCATAGAAGATAAGGTTAATTCCGTATGTTCTTCTCCATCTATTACTTTATCTATGATTTCTTTTTTCTTTTCTTGTATATTGTAAATTTTCTCCTCTATAGTTCCCTTGGCTATAAGTTTTATTACCTCCACAGTATTTATTTGTCCAATTCTATGTGCTCTATCCTCAGCCTGTTCTTCCACCGCTGGATTCCACCATGGATCAAAATGTATTACCATATCAGCTGATGTAAGATTAAGTCCTGTTCCCCCAGCCTTTAAAGAAATTAAAAATACTGATGGTTCCCCCTCATTAAACTCTTTAACTAAGTTCATCCTATCTTTAGATGGAACAGAACCATCTAAATACATAGTGTTTATACCCTTTTTATTTAACTTTTCTCTTATACTCCCTAGAATTGTAGTAAACTGAGAAAATAATAGTACCTTATGATTATTCTCTAAAGCTTCTTCCAAAATGTCATAAAGAGCGTGATACTTTCCACTATCGCCTTTATAATTTTCTATAAATGAAGCGGGATCACAACAGATTTGTCTAAGTCTAGTAATAAGCGATAATATCTTCATCCTACTTTTGTTAAAGCCTTTTTCCTTTACTTCTTGCTCCATCTCTTCTTTATAGGCATCTACATAAGAATAGTATAGTTTTTTCTGCTCTGAAGTCATGTCCACCACTATTTTATGTTCTATCTTTGGTGGTAGTTCAAGAGCTACATCCCTTTTAAATCTTCTTAAAATAAATGGTTTTATAAGCTTCAATAATTCCTCTAAAGCTTTATCATCCTTTTCTTTTACTATAGGCAATTCAAAATTTTTATTAAACTTTCCATGGGTTTTTAAATATCCAGGCATTATAAAATCAAAAATAGACCAAAGTTCTGTAAGTGAGTTCTCTATTGGTGTTCCTGTCATAGCAAATTTACTCTTAGCTTGAATTGACTTCACAGATTCTGCATTTAAAGAAGTTGGATTCTTAATATATTGTGCTTCATCGATAATACAAATATCAAATTTCATCCTCTCATAATATTCAAAATCCCTTCTTATTAATGCATAAGATGTAATTATTACATCGTACTCCTCAATATTTTCTATTAATATTTCTCGCTCTGCTTTACTTCCACTTACGGCTACAATCCTTAGGTCCTTAGAAAATTTTTCAAATTCCATAACCCAGTTATAAACTAATGAAGTAGGACATACAATTAGTGCCTTATTTTTCAAATTTCCTTCTAGTTTTTCTGAATTTATAAATGTTATAGCTTGAAGGGTTTTACCAAGTCCCATTTCATCTCCTAGAATTCCACCAAATCCGCATTGAGATAAGGTTTTAAACCACTTAAATCCAATTTCTTGATAAGTTCTTAATACTGCACCTTGTTCTCCTGGAACTCTATATTCATTACTTTTTACATCTTTTATATTATCTATAAGATTTTTAAAACCTTTATTTCTTGTGATAAAATTCAATGCCCCCTTATTAATCTTTTCATCTATATATAAGGATGCATACTTAGGTATTTCTACACTTCCACTAGCTAACTTTGAAATTGATATGTCAAAGTTATCAATAACAGAATAAATATCTTTAATTTCACTGCCCTGAAGTGGAATTATAGAACCATTCTTTAGTTTATAGTATTTTTTCTTCTGTTTAATAGAAGTTAAAGTTGCTTTCAATTCTTCTTTAGAAATTCCTTCAATATTGAAATTAAACTCTAAAAGATCTAAATCATTTAATCGAATGCTAGAATTAAAGGATTTAGGCGTTAATATTTTTATCTCCTTAAAGCTATCAGAGTAGCAAATCTCTCCTACCTCAGCTAATTCCTCCACACCATAGGTTAAAAACTCTACTAATTCGTCTTCATCTTCAATATAAAAACTTTTATCTATATTTTTAAATCCAAGTCCATAAAGCTTCTCTATAGTCTTTCTTTCCTTCACTAAATCTCTAATAACTATATCTTCACTAATATCTTCAGATACCCCCACTTCTTTTTCATTTAATAATTGTTGATTTTCTTCTTTGATATTTTCACTTTCATTTTCTAAACTATAATAAAAGCTTTCTTCTCCATAATTAAATTTCACATCACAAGTTACTCTATCTTTATCCTTATCTAAATAAAATTCTGTTACTAAAGGCTCCTCCTTTATAAGTTCCTTTACACTTTCATCTTTAATAACAATGGGGCTTATACTATTTAATTTAGGTAGAAGAAAATTCGCCACATCATTAATACTACTTTTTTTAAAGGATATAGTATTATTTTTTGATTTCGTAAATGCTCTATGAAGTGGGATAAAATCACTTTTTTCCTTTTCAGACAATAGATATAAAGTATTATTTAAACAATAAAGTCCTGTATTCTCACAAATGGCCTGTGAGATTTCACCATTCATATCTATATTTAGATTGTCTCCCTTCATGAACATATAAAAACTAGTAGGCATATTTCCTAATGAAACAGTTATATCTTTATATTGCTCTCCCTTATATTCTAAATTGATGGTATTGCCATTTTTAATGGTTAGAATATTTTTAAGTTGACCTTCTGAAAGAAATACCCTTTTTCCACTAAAGAATATAGAACGATTAGTATATACCCTATTCATTACTTCTAAATTTAAATCATAAATTTCCTTTATAATATTCATGATTTCTTGATCCTTATCTTTAAACATATATTTAGTGTTATTATACTGAAGCTCTTTTCCGAAATTAATAGTTCCACCACTTGTATACATGCACTCCATAAGTTCACGAATATTTTTTACCACATATAATCTGCTAGTTCCTATCTTTAACTCTAAATAAAAACTTTTTTTCTTACTTCCGTAGTGCTCATCCTCTACCACTAAGGTAATATTCATATTTAGAGATTCCTTCTCAACTCCTCTAATTGTCTTGTCAAAGGTGCTTTTATAGATTTCAAGAAGCTCTTCTTCTCCAGACTTAGGAATGTTTATACCCCGTCCTCTTATACCTTCCTTATTTAACTTTATAAGTACAGCTCCTACATGCTTACACATATGATATTGTGCAAATGCTTCACAACTACAGTTGGGATATAATTTAAAATTTCTATTATTTATAAGTACACTAGTTTTATAATTATTTACATCATAGGCTGACTGTACTATGGCTGTAACTGATAATATATTTATAGAGTTTTCATTGATCCTTATACTTCTAACTTTATTTCTAAGGTACATATCCATGGCTCTATTAAAAATAACATTTCCACATATATCCTTTATCTCTCTCAACTCTAAATCAAACTTCATTCTCACAATTCTCCTAATTAAAATTTCTTGCTTTTTCAATAAATTTACTCTACCTTTTATTATATACCTTTTTCCATCTTTATAGCGCATTTATTATAAAGTAATTCACCTTTTCTATAATTTTCAACTATAAAAGAAATATGAACTATAAATAATTACATGAAAATGGTGAGCATGAATCTTAATATAATTACATGTTCACCATAAATTTAAGAACTAGTTTAGACCTTTAGTCAAACCAAGATTCACTATATCATTTTCATCTACGTCTTCAGTATTTAACTCAATATATATATTCCATTCTGCCATGTCTGCAGTTCCAATTCCAGGAACCATTCTCTCAATTGCTATAGAAATATTATTACCCTCTTTAATTACCTTTTTTACTTTATGCCTCACAGATCCACTTGATTCATCTAATGTTACAATAATTAAAGCTTTTTTAGAAAAAAATTCATCATCATATTTACTTGCATCTACGTCACGGTTTTCGTTTACACATGACAGCATGCTTACAGTAAGTCCTTTTACTTTCCCTTCATGCTCCTTCAAACATTCTTTTGATTTGCAAATAGTGATAATAGGATATTTTTTACTTGAATTATAATATGGAGATCTTTCATAACTATCCTTAAACTCAAGCTCCCTCGCAGAATCACTAGGTTTTTTAATAATCTCCCCTTTATCTTCTGTGCTTGCGGAAATTTCATCATTATCTTGATTTTCTATATTTCCTACTTCAACAGTTTTCTCGTCTTTTTCACTTTCACCTGTATTTATATTATTACACCCTGAAAAAAGTACTACCGTAGTTAAAACTAAAGTACCACATAACAATTTTAATTTATTCTTTTTCATATATATACCTCCATATTTCATATAAATAGAGTTCTTTGCCTCATATGTAACTTTATCCCATTGAAGCTTACTAACAGACTTCTAAGTATCAATTTATTTCATACTTAGAAGTCGTTGTCCTTTAGAAGAAATCGTTATCTAAGGACGTAAAAACTCTTAACTCCACTCTAAAAAGTGGGAGTNNAAGTCGTTGTCCTTTAGGGGAGATCGTTATCTAAGAACGTATTAACTCTTTACTTATATTCTAAATCTTAATATCTATATCTTAAGAAATATCCTTTATTTATATACGCTTATTTATACAAAAAGATTTAAACTTTTTATTTCTAGACTCTATTTAAAATTACATAAATATAATATACAAGCTATAAGAATATTAGTAGTCCTACTTTAATATCGTGTTGAAACATTAATTTTGCCAATAAATAATAAAGACTGAGTCAAAATTTTTTATTTGACTCAGTCTATCTCAGATAATTTTTATTTGAATTTTACTGCAGTTCCATAACAAATAACTTCAGATGTACCATTCATTATTGAGCTTGTTGCATACCTTATATTTACTATAGCATCAGCACCCATAGTCTCTGCTTCATCAACCATACGCTTTGTAGATATGGCTCTAGCTTCATTCATCATTTCTGTATAACCTTTTATCTCTCCACCTACAACGGTTTTAAGACCACTAAGAATGTCCTTACCTATATTTTTAGACCAAACCACTGACCCTTTAACCATTCCTAACATTTCTAACTCTTTTCCTGCAATGTAATTAGTATTTACTAATATCATTTTCGTCTCCCCCTTTTATTTCCTTTATTCTTTCTATCATATTATAAATAATTGCTCCTCCTATACCTATGGCAATTAAAAGCAAAATTATTGGCAATAACTTTATTCCTTCTGCAAAGGTAACAAATACGATACCTCCAAAATAGAAAATTGCAAATAGGAGCATCAATACTGTTATTACTATTGTAAGTATAATTTTTCCCATACTCTTATCATCTCCCTAAAAACATACTATAAATATTAATTATTCCATTTTACTAGACTAATATTATCATACTATAACTACTAATACAATATGGATAAAAATAGTTATTCATGCATAATGATTAAACTTTATTTTTATCTAATCAACCTCATCTATATCTAATATTTATCCTTTCTTTGTATACCTGTATACATATTTACTTTTCATAATAGTGTATAATTTAAAAAAATTATATAAATTTATGGGAGGAAGGATAATAATGATCAAATTAATCGGTATTATAATTGTTATCATTGGTTTTACGTTAAAACTCGATACTATTGCTGTAGTTCTTTCTGCGGGGGTTTTAACAGGGCTCGTTGCTGGTTTGAGTATTAACGAAATATTGACTACTCTAGGACAAACTTTTGTATCTCAAAGAGCCATAACATTATTCATATTAACATTACCTGTAATTGGTATGTGTGAAAGATATGGACTTAAAGAAAGAGCTGCAACTCTTATAAGTAACGCTAAATCTCTTTCTGCTGGAAAGCTTTTAAGTGTCTATGCCCTAGTTAGACAAGTGGCAGCTGCCCTTTCTATTAGAATGAGTGGACATCCTCAATTTGTTAGACCTCTTGTTAACCCTATGGCACAAGGTGCTGCCGTTAGCAACTTTGGAGAAATTGATAAGGAAGATGAAGATAAAATTAAGGCTTCTTCTGCTGCTATGGACAACTATGGTAACTTCTTTGGACAAAACTTATTTATGGCCAGCTCAGGAGTACTTCTAATAACCAGTACACTTCAGGAACAAGGCTATGTAGTAGATGCCCTTGATGTAGCTAAAGCTTCTATCCCAATAGCTGTAATACTATTTATAATGGTATTAGTGCAAAATCATTTGTTAGATAAATCATTAATTAAAAAATATTCTAAAAAAGATAATTAAAGGAGGAATCGTTTATGGATATGGCAGCACTATCAAATTTTTTATTGGAAATCTTTTATGCCTTAGTGGGCTTCCTAATGATTTCCCTATCAGTTTATACATTTACAAATAAAGATCATAAAGCTAGAATTGGTACTTCAATATTTTGGTCAATTCTAGGTATTATATTCATAGCTGGACCTTATATCCCAGCTAATATAGTTGGGATTTTAATAATAGCCTTAGGTTGCTTGACCGTTTCTAAGCAAGTTAAAATGCTACCTAACAAACCTCTTGATGGAGAGTTCGCTAAAACTCAATCTGGAAAACTTAAAAATAAAGTTTTCTTACCACCTCTAGTAATCGCAATTGTAGCTCTAGGAATAGCACAATTTACTTCTATTAGCGGAACAGCTGCTATTGGTATAGCTGCTGTGATAGCAACTATAGTAACCTTAATTATCACAAAAGCTAATCCAAAGTTCATTTTAGAGGACGGAGCTAGAATGATTGACTCTGTTGGACCTGTAAGTATCTTACCTCAACTTCTTACTGCATTAGGCTCACTATTTACAGCTGCTGGAGTTGGTACTGTTATTGCTAATGGTATATCAAGCTTCATACCTGAAGGAAATCTTTTAATTGGAGTAGCTGCTTACTGCATAGGTATGGCTATATTTACAATGATCATGGGAAATGCCTTTGCTGCATTTGCAGTTATCACTGCTGGTATCGGAATTCCATTTGTATTTGCACAGGGGGCTAATCCAGTAGTTGCTGGTGCCTTAGCTCTTACTGCTGGATATTGTGGAACCCTAATGTCACCAATGGGAGCTAATTTTAATATTATGCCTGCAGCTCTTCTGGAAATAGATGACAAAAACGCAATTATTAAACGTCAATTTCCTGTGGCTATGACACTACTATTAGTGCACATAGTTTTAATGTATTTCTTAGCATTTTAAAAGTTTATATAAGATATAACTAAAGGAGGTGAATTTTAATGAAGCTAATGCTTCATTAAATATATATATGAAAGTTTTAATAAGTGGTTTTAATCCCTTTGGAGGAGAACCTATAAATCCAGCTCTTGAAGCAGTAAAATTACTTCCTAATAATATTGCTGGCGTAGAAGTTATAAAGGTAGAAATTCCTACTGTCTTTAATAAATCAATAGAGGCCCTTGAAAGCTCTATCAAAAATCATAATCCCGATGCAGTTATATGCATTGGACAAGCAGGTGGTAGATTTTCAGTTATGCCAGAGAGAGTTGCTATTAATATAGATGATGCTAGAATTAAAGATAACGAAGGAAATCAACCAATAGATATAAAAATTAAAGATGATGGAGAGAATGCTTATTTCTCTAACTTACCTATAAAAGCAATGGTTAAAAACATGGTAGATAATGGCTATCCTTCTGCAATTTCTAATACTGCTGGAACCTTTGTTTGTAACCACATAATGTATGGATTACTTTATCTTATCGATAAAAAGTACTCTCATATGAAAGGTGGATTTATTCACGTTCCATATATACCAAATCAAGTGGTTACAAAGCCAAATACACCTTATATGAATCTTCAAGATATTTCAAAATGTCTTGAGCTTTGTATAGAAGCCCTAGTTAATAATGGAGATAAAGACATTAAAACTATAGGAGGTACAATCTGCTAATGATATACCCAACAGAAGAAAAAAAAGTATTTGTATATGGAAGCTTAAGAGAAGGTTTCTTTAACTATGATAAATACTTAAAAAATAAAGTATCTCCAGCTTCTCTAGGGGAAGTAACGGGAAAGCTTTTTCATCTTTCTCACAAGGGATATCCTGCTTTACTAGATGGAGAAGATACTGTTATTGGAGAAATTATGGCACTAAAAGATTTTTATGAAGATATAGTTTCCTTAGATCAAATGGAGGGGTTCAGATCCTTTGAAGATATATCAATCAATGAATATACGAGAACTACTATAAATGTCAAAAATCTTGAAACAAAGGCCATTGAAAATTGTTATGTATACAAATACGTAGATGAAAATGATAAAAGTTTTAATTCACATGCAATCTACATTCCTCATGGAGATTGGAAAAAGTATATGAATAGCTTATAATAATATAAATAGAAAAATCTATCATTTATTTGATAGATTTTTTATTGTATTAAACTAAAATTATATTTAAATTTATTGACATATTCATTTCTATTACATAATATATAAAATAATAATTATTTTCTTAAGGTGAATTTATGTCTTCTAATCTAAACCCTGAAGAATTAGTTATAGCAGCTGCTATACTATCTATCTATATCGCTAAAAATAGAACTTCTGATGAAGTTAACCTTTTAGGAAATCTTTTTCAAGCTATAGGTACTAACCTCTCAACTTTTGCTTCTGCAATTCCAGAAAATGAAACTAATACTAAAAATGAAAATAATACCAGTGAATAAAATTTAAGTTCAACGTAATTCCTATAAAATTAATGGTATATTAGACTTTAGATGTTATTTTATTAAATTTGGTATAAAATATTAACTATTACTCTATTACATTGAAAAGGATGATTTAATATATGTACGAAGAATACTTTAAACACATTCCACAAGAAAAAATGAGAACTTTTTTTCTTGAAGAACTTGCTCCTTTAGGAATTATAAAACATTATAAAAAAAATGACCATATAGATTACTTTCCTGGTGGTAAGCTTTCAATAGTTATTGAAGGGAAAGTAAAAGTTTGTATATATACTAAAAAGGGTCTTGAAAAAATTTTATTTTTTCTAATACCAGGAGAAATATATGGGGAAGAAAGTTTATTTCATCAATCTCATATAGGCATTACTCCAGTTACATTAGAAGATACTTCAATCTCATTTATCGATAATGAAACTTTATATAATTATTTAAATGATAAACCTAAAAATTATGAGTATTTTATTCAAAGCATATTAAGAAAATATCAAATTTCTTTATTTCAGATGGGAGACCTTTTAAAGAGATCACCACGAGCTCAAATTTGCTCTGCTCTTTGTAGAATTGTTGCTCAAACTATAAATAATTATTCTAAATGTAATGATCCAATTGAATTAAGTCTCCCACTTACTCATGAAGGATTAGGAAATTTAATCGGTTGCTCTAGAGTTACTGTTACTAGAGTTCTTAACGAGTTAAAATCCCAAGGAATATTAGCAAGTACATCTAAAAAAATAGTCATTCTAGACTTTGAAAGATTAAAAAAATATTGTGATTAATACCAAATAAACTAAATTCAACATATAATTATTTTTAGGTTTAAGTTACTTAATTTTTTTAAGTAATTTATATATATTATATTATTTTTCATCTAATTTTATGTTATTATATTATTGTAACCACAAGGTTAAAAATTCATTTGTTACTCAGTTATAAGTTTAAATTCAAATTATAATTAAACTATTCTAAGAAAAGTAGGTTGTTTAGTATGAATAATAACTCAAAAGAACTTTTTAAACTTATTGATGATGGAAAAACTATTGTACATAGCGATCCTAGAAAAGCTTATGAAATAACAAAAGAAGCATTTAAATTAGCTGAAGCATTTAATAATAAATCTGCAATGGGCTATTGCTTTATTAATTTTGCCTTAACTTACAGGTCACTATCAAATTTTGCCAACTGGGTAGAATATGGTTATCATGCTCTAGATATATTTATGGAATTAAATGAAGAGGAAGGCATTGTTGTAGCTTTAAATCTTTTAAGTTGCGCATATTTTCACGTTGGACTTTATGAGGATTCTTTAATAAATTGTCTTAGAGTTCTAGATTTGTGTATTGATGATAAACATAGCTTTATTCACACATGTTCCCTTAATAACATGGCAGAGATTCACAGGATAACTACCCAATATAATAAAGCCTTAAAATATTATGAGAAAGCTTTAGCTAAAGCTAAAAAGTTTAATTATACTTCACTCGCTGCATCTATTTTATTTAATATAGGACAAGTTCTTCTAGAGAAGAATAATTACCATAAAGCTTTAAAAACATTTTTTGAAAGCTATGATATAGCTATTGAATTTAATAACTTTATACTTCTAGGTGAAATAGAAAATAACATTGGTNNCATTGGTTTCATTCACTTTAAAAATAAAGAGTTTGATAAAGCCATGGAATACTATAATAAATCCTTAGAACACTTAGAAACCATTAGCAACAAATTCTATATCATAGATTTATACTTTAACATTGGTTTTTTAAAGCTTTCTACTTCTTCTAATTGTGCTCTAGACTATTTAAATAAAGCTATACATTGTGCTGAGAAACTTAATTCCAAACATAAGCTTAGCAAAATACATTTGCAGCTTTCTAAATACTACGAATCATTAGGAGATTTTAAAACGGCCTTAGAATACTACAGGCAGTACCATCTTTCAGAGGAAGAAGTTTCTTCATCTACTATGAAATCTAAACTAGAAATTATAAGAATTCAATGTAATCATGCTATAGAAGCTGAAGAATTAGAACAAATTAAGATAATAAATCAAAAACTAGAAATGGAAATAGAATCCCAAAATAAAAGGCTACAATATATGAAAAATGAGAATAAGAATTTACGGTTTAAAGCATTGAAAGATTCTCTTACTAAAATTTCAAATAGACATGCCATTGACCAAATGTTTAGTAGACTATGGAAATATTCTAAACTCAATAAAAATAATATGGTTTTATTTATGATAGATGTGGATAACTTTAAATTATATAATGATTATTGGGGACATATGCATGGTGATAAATGTCTTGCTAGTATTGCTCAATGTTTAAAAGGCATTTCTACCTCCCGTCACGATTTTTGTGGTAGATACGGTGGAGAAGAATTTATATATCTTGCTGAGGATTTAACCTATGATGAAGCTATTTACCTAGGTAATCTAATCAGTTCTAAAGTTAAGGACTTAAAAATAAAATCTACTCATGATAATGATAGTTCTGTAATTACTGTTAGTATTGGTGGAGTCTATGGAAACCTTTCCTCTCTTAGGTCAACTGACTATATGATTGAAATTGCAGACAAACAATTATATAGCTCTAAAGAATCTGGAAGAGATAAAGTTACATTAATAAATACCTTAAAAGATGAATTGACGCTAAATTCAATAGATTCAGTGAACTTAGTAGCTGCAGATATATATTAATAATTTAAACTTTAAAACAGTTATTACTTTATTATTAATTATATTATTCAAGTTATTAAACATAAAAATATATAAAGAAGGACACTCTTAAAATTACTAAGCTTAAATTACCAATGAAAGCTTAATTTCTAATAGTGTCCTTTTATTAATTATTAATCATCTTCTCTTAAAAGGTTAATATCTTTTCCACTAAGAATCTTGTTCATATTTCTCATAGAACACATTTTACCACACATAGTGCAACTATCTTCATGATGAGGTGTAGATTCTTTTCTATATTTTCTTGGCTTTTCTTCATCTAAAGCTAAGGTAAACATCTGCTCCCAATCAAGTTCCTGTCTTGCCTTACTCATTTCATTATCCCACTCTGATGCACCTTTAATTCCTTTAGCAATATCCGCTGCATGAGCCGCAATTTTTACTGCTACTATACCTTCCTTCATATCATCTAAGTTTGGAAGTCTTAAATGTTCTGCTGGAGTTACATAACATAAAAAGTCTGCTCCATAACTTGCTGCAATAGCTCCACCAATGGCAGAAGTTATATGATCATAACCTGGAGCTACATCCGTAACTAAAGGTCCTAAAACATAAAATGGTGCTCCGTGACAAAGTCTTTTTTGAAGTAACATATTAGCTTCTATTTCATTAATAGCCATGTGTCCTGGACCTTCAATTATAACTTGTACATTTCTCTCCCAAGCTCTTTTTGTAAGCTCACCTAATACCATAAGCTCCTTAATTTGTGAAGCATCTGTAGCATCAGCTATTGAACCTGGTCTACATGCATCTCCTAAGCTTAAAGTTAAATCATATTTTTCACATATATCTAATAATCTATCAAAATACTCATAGAATGGATTTTCTCTCTGATTTAATTCCATCCAAGCAAATAAAAGAGATCCTCCCCTTGAAACTATATTAGTAATCCTCTTATTTCTTTTAAAAGTATTTATAGTCTCCCTGTTTAGTCCTGCATGGATAGTTACAAAATCGACTCCATCCTGTGCATGTTTTTCTACTACTTTAAAGAATTCATCTACAGAGATATCCTTTAGTTCCTTATCATAAAAGCCAACTACATCATACATTGGTACTGTTCCAATCATCGCTGTAGACATTTCTACTAACTTTTCTCTAAACTTTGCAGTTTTTCCATAATTAGAAAGGTCCATAATAGCCTCTGCTTTCATATCTAAAGCAACTTTTACCTTTTCCATTTCTTTATTTATGTCACCACAATCTTTGGATATACCTAAATTTACATTTATTTTAGTTTTAAGACCTTGACCTACTCCATGTGGTACAAGGGATTTATGATTTTTATTAGCAGGTATAGCTACCTTCCCTTCCGCTACTAAAGCCCTTAACTCTTGAACATCCATATTCTCTGACTTAGCTACAATCTCCATCTCTCTTGTTACAATGCCCTTTCTAGCAGCATCCATTTGTGTTGTAAAATTCATACTTTCTTCCTCCCTAAGTACAATAATTATTTAATTTAATAATTTAGTGCCTTCCTTTAGGAGAAAATAATTGCTTACATATTTTTTCACAAACCCTTATTAATTCTTATCTAAAAAAATAAAGGCTTACACAAGGTAAGCCTTTGGATGAATTCATAAAACAAATATTTATAAACATTTTTATAAATAAGCTATTATTAAAATCTTTTAAAGCTTTCCTTCGATGGCATTATCCACATCAGGTTCAAGGGTTAAAGCAATTATTGCTTCTCTCAGCATTAGGCACCCCTAGCTAAATAATTATTAAATTAACTTCATTATAACATAAAAACTATAATTTTCAAATTTGCTTTTAATTTATTATTATCCACATTTTTAATGGAAAATTTTTAATAACATATTTTTTCCTTCTAAGGATAAACTAAAGTCGAGTTTTCTTAAACCTTTTATTTTTAAATAGCTTACCCTTATTCTTGTTATTCTCATCAAATATACTCATACTTAATAATTTAAGTAAATACTTTAAAAGGACGGTGTATTACAATGAAAAAATCTTTAATTATGCTAACATTAGTTGGTACCATCATGACTTCTTCTACTGTAGCCTTTGGATATGATAATATAGCAATGGATTCTAATAGTGAAAAAATGACTACTATAGAGACTCCAGCAGAAAAATCTAAGGATGAAAAACCCACTGAGGAAAAGAAACCAACTATGATTGAGGAAGAAGAAAAGACAAAAAAAACTGATGAAAAGAAGCAAACTATAAGTGAGTCTAAGCCTGAGAATGAAAAAGCTCCTAAAGAAGAGGAAAAGAAACCAACCCTAAACGAAACTGATGAGAAAAAACAAAATACAGAGACTCCTGGAAACCATATGAGAAAACCAGAGTGTGATAATAAGTGTAACCCTGAAAATAACAAGGCAAACGAAAAGAAGGCTCAATAATTAAGTATAAATTTAAACTTAATTTAAATATAGGCTATGTTTTAACAACAGTTTAAAACATAGCCTAATATTTTATTTTATGCTGTTTTCTTTGTTTCTATATCTCTTTGAATTTTACTAAAAAATTTATAAGTAGTTGAAGATAACATCATTCCAAAGGCAATAGCTCCACCTACTATAATAGTTTTCATTGCACTGCTATAAGCAAGGTCATAATTTTGAGCTACTATATATAATACTGTATTATAGGCCATAACTCCTGGTACTAACGGGAATATTCCTGGTATTGAAAACTGCATACTTGGAGCCTTTAACCTTCTTGCCATTACTTCACTATAAACTCCTACTACAAATGCTCCCATGAAAGTAGAAATAATTACACTTCCTCCATAGTTGAACACTATTAAATAGCTTATCCATGCAAGAGTTCCTGAAATCCCAGCCCAAACTATTTTTTTTCTATCTATATTAAATAATATGGCCGGAAATACACTTCCAAAAAACGCTAAAACAATTTGTCTAATCATAACATAGCCTCTACTTTCACTTAAATATATTATATCTAAAAGATTCCTAGAAAATTTCTAAAGGCTAATGCAGTACCAATTCCTGAACCAATTGCTGTAATTATTAAAACTGCCTCACCTACCTTTGAAATTCCTGATGTAAAATCACCATAAATTATATCTTTTATTCCATTAGTAAGAGCTACACCAGGTAATAGTACCATAATAGACCCTAGTATAATCTTGTCCTTGTTCACTATAGTTATAATATTTTCAAATAAAATACTTATACTAGCTATAAGAAATCCTGAGAAAAAGAAGATAAAAAATTGGAAAAACCCTACATTGGATACCTTATCTACCATATAATATATTATCATACCAATAATCGCAGATATAAAGGCTGCAAAAATTGTTCCGTTGAAAAATAATGAATAAATAAAACAAGTCATTCCTCCAGCTAACACTCTAATAGGTAATTTAAAAGTAGGCGTTTTTCTTATATCTTCTAGTCTTTCCATTGCTTCCTCATAGGAAATCTTCTCTGACTCGATGCTTCGAGAAAAACTATTTACTAGCTCTATGCTATATAAATCAACACTCTTGCTTCTAACCTTTTTTAGTGATGTAACCTTTTCTTGATCCTCCTCTAAAATAGATATAAAAATTCCTTTTCCTGTAGTTATGCATTCACTTTTATAATTATATGCTTTACATATCCTTTCAATAGTTTCCTCTACTCTATAGGATTCTGACCCATTACTAATAAGTAGTTCGCCTGCTGAAAGAGCTATATCTAAAACCTGTTTTGCTTTCATGATAAATCTCCTTCTAATATTCCATATATTTAATAAACATGAGTTTTATTCAGTTTACTATAATTATTTTTTAGCATATTTAATATTACACATTTATTAATGGTAATTATATCATCTTTTTCATATTTATCTATTAATTATTTATATATTAAATGAACTTATATTTATTATATATTTAATTAATTACTTTATTATTATTTCCTAAATACTAGGTTATACTTATCTCTAAAATAAAAATAACTAACTCAAATTAATTTGCTTAATTTAAGCTAGTTATTAAAAACTATGTCAATAAACTTCAGATTGAATAAACTCTATCTTAGTCTAAAAACTCTATTTACTTTTTATTTAGTTATTAAACTACATCTTCTTTAATATCTTCAAATTGACTATTATATAAGTTTGCATAGAAGCCATTAGCTGCAAGTAACTCATTATGATTTCCTTGTTCTACTATATCTCCATCTTTCATTACAAGGATTAAATCTGCATCCCTTATAGTAGATAATCTATGAGCAATTACAAAACTAGTTCTACCCTTCATCAAATTATCCATTGCCTTTTGTATTAAAACCTCGGTACGAGTATCTACAGAACTAGTGGCTTCATCTAAAATTAGAATCTTAGGATCTGCAAGAATTGCACGAGCTATAGTAATTAATTGCTTTTGACCTGCAGACACGTTGTTAGCTTCTTCATTTAAAATCATATCATATCCATCAGGTAAAGTTTTTACAAAGTGATCCACATTGGCAGCCTTAGCTGCAGCAATAACTTCTTCATCATTGGCGTTTAATCTACCATATCTGATATTTTCCTTAATAGAGCCATTAAATAACCAGGTATCTTGAAGTACCATACCAAATATACTACGTAAATCTTGACGGTTGAAATCTTGAATATTATGACCATCTATTAAGATAGCTCCACTATTCACATCGTAAAATCTCATAAGCAATTTAACCATGGTAGTTTTTCCTGCTCCAGTAGGTCCAACTATAGCAACCTTCTGTCCTGGTTTTACATGTGCTGAGAAATCATTGATAATAATCTTATCTTCTTTATACCCAAAGTGAACATTTTCAAAGTTTACTTCACCTTGAATTTCTTCTCCCTCATCTTCTGACAATAACAGATTTTTTATTTTAACAGGGTTTTCTGCAAATTGCACTTCCTCTTCTTCTGCTAAGAATTCAAAAACTCTTTCTGCAGCCGCTGCTGTAGATTGCATTAGATTTGCTATCTGAGCTGACTGAGCTATAGGTTGATTAAAAGATCTTACATACTGAATGAAGGATTGAATATCTCCAACTT